>VGQR01000302.1 GCA_016882345.1 Cyanobacteria bacterium K_DeepCast_35m_m2_023 | reverse complement strand
GAGCAGGCCCGCCAGCGCCATCCCAGACGGTGGTCAAGGTCGGTTCGCTGCTGGCGTCAACCCACCGTTGTCTGGATCAATGAACCGCCAGATCCCACAACTGCCGAGGAGGAGTTAATCTTTCTCCAGGCGGCCTGAATAGGCGCCTACCGGTGACATCTTTCCTGAAAGTCACCGATCCCGCTGTAACTCATGATAAGGTCGTTTCAATCGCTCGTTCAGCGGATGTCGGTATGTGTTTAATCGAGGATATATCATTGAGCGACTATTATTGTTTGCCCAATAAACTTTTTGAATATTGTTTTGCAGGTATTCCTGTTTTAGCCTCTGACTTTCCTGATATTTGCAGCGTTGTCACGGACTACAAGCTAGGCTTAGTAACTAGCCTTGAAATCGATAAACTGAAGAAGGCTGTCAAGGAATTTGAAAAAAATATTATCGATGTAAGTTTTAATATATGTGATTTGCAACCATTGTGTTGGGATGAGCAAGCTAAGAAATTATTGGGCCTTTATCACGACGTTTTGAATTAATAAATATTACAAGGAATACTTATGTGTGGAATTTTTGGAATCGTCTCAGGCGAAAATATAAATACCAGCCATCTTCATGATTTGGCTCTGCATGCCAGACAGCGTGGTCTTGACTCTAGCGGTTTGTTTTACGCGAATGGCGCCAGTTACCAAGTTACGCGTGCAGATTACGACATTAAGCGTTTGCTTAATAAGCAAGGGGCTTTAGCTACTACCTATGTCATGGGGCACAGCCGACTGATTACAAACGGTCTGTCGGATAACCAACCAGTGGTACGCGATGGTCTCGTTCTGATTTACAATGGTATTGTTGTGAATGATGACCAGGTTTGGCAACAGCTTTCGGTTGATCGGTAGTTTGAAATTGATTCCGAAGTGATCCTTGGTGTTACGCTACAACACTTCAAAGAAGGTGGCGACGTTATTGATCTGCCGCAAAAAATAGTAGCTACCTGTAAAGGGACAATCTCAGCGGCACTTGCAATTCCATCGTTGGGCAAGCTTGTGCTGTTTTCCAATAATGGCAGTCTGTACGCGGGTAGGAATAAACAGGCGGCATATTTTTCGTCAGAACGATTCCCTTTAGAAAATTTGCGTTGCGAAGCCATTGAGCAAGTTTGGCATGACGGGCTTATTTTGGATATTCCAGTCAGCGAATCTATCGAGATATCTTACGCGAAGAATCGCAACCAAGATTTGATTCCAGCTTTCAAAAATATTGCTGCAGAAGAGGCGATGCTGGTTTATTCACAACATGAACTACGCCGGTGTACTCGCTGTGTCCTACCGGAAACCATGCCCTACATTTCTTTCGATGACGAAGGAGTTTGCAATTACTGCAGGTCCTATCAGCCGCGTAATAACCCTAAGCCCAAAGAGGAGTTATTCGATTTGGTTGCACCCTACCGAAGAACTACAGGCGCAGATTGCATTGTTCCTTTCTCTGGGGGGCGCGATAGTTGTTGGGGGTTGCACCTCATTGTCAACGAATTAAAGATGAAGCCCATCACCTATACCTATGATTGGGGAATGGTTACGGACTTGGGGCGACGCAATATCAGCCGTATGTGTGCACTGCTGGGCGTTGAGAATATAATTGTGGCGGACGATATTGCGAAGAAGCGGCGAAATATCGCTATGAATCTCAAGGCATGGCTCAAATCGCCCCATCTTGGGATGATCAGCATATTGACCGCCGGTGATAAGCATTTCTTCCGACATGTTGAAACCGTCAAGCGGCAAAACGGCATCCAGCTAAATCTATGGGGGGTTAATCCGCTGGAAGTCAAGCATTTTAAAGCCGGTTTTTTGGGAGTGCCACCCGACTTTGAAGAAAAGCGTGTGTATATGCATGGTATCTCGAAGCAGATGAATTATCAATGGCTGCGTTTCAAGGCGATGCTGCAAAGCCCCGGTTACTTCAACCGTTCACTCTGGGACACGCTATCTGGTGAGTATTATCGGAGCTTTACTGAAAAGTCTGACTATTACCATATTTTTGACTATTGGCGCTGGGATGAAGTTGTGTGCGACGAAACGCTTAAGCAATACGATTGGGAGCTTGCGCCAGACACGAACACGACCTCGCGCATAGGCGATGGAACCGCCGCTTTTTACAACTATTTGTATTACACCATTGCTGGTTTCATAGAGCACGATACTTTTCGTAGCAACCAGATTCGGGAAGGACAGCTGACACGTCATGAAGCTTTGGAGTTGGTGAAAGACGAAAACAAACGCGTTATCAAAACATTCGCTGGTACCTGGATTCGCTTGGTATGGATTTCAAAGAGGTTATCCTGCAGGTGAATGCAATACCACGGTTGTTTACATGATCATCCACCTCACCTCCGTCCACCCGCGCTACGACACGCGCATCTTCCACAAGATGTGCGCCTCGCTTGCCAGTCAGGTCCAAGACGTCACCCTCGTCGTTGCTGATGGCAAAGGTGTAGAGGTAAAAAACGGCATCAACATTCTGGATGTAGGCGCGTCCAAAGGCCGCTTCGACCGCATTCGCAATGCCCCGAAACGCGTGTTCGCCAAGGCGGCAGCGCTCAAAGCAGATCTCTACCACCTGCACGACCCCGAGCTCATCCCCATTGGCCTGGAGCTCAAGCGCTTGGGGCATCGGGTGATCTTTGATTCCCACGAAGATGTGCCCAAGCAAATGCTGAGCAAGCCGTATCTGAATAAACCTGCCCTCTGGGCCATTGCAAAAACATTTGCGGCCTATGAGGCTTGGGCCTGCGCGAAGCTCGATGGCGTGATTGCCACGACGCCCTTCATCCGCGACAAGTTTTTGGCGATCAACCCCAACACGGTGGACATTAACAACTTCCCCCTGCTGCACGAGCTGGAGCAGCAGACGGCCTTGGCGGATAAGCGCGCTGAGGTGTGTTATGTGGGCGGCATTGGCAAGATTCGTGGCATTCAGGAAGTGTGCGCGGCCATGGGGCAGGTGCAGTCGGGCACGCGGTTGAACCTGGCAGGGCGGTTTGGCGATCACGCCCTAGAGCAAGCCATGCAGGCATTGCCGGGGTGGCAGCGCGTGAATGTTCTGGGCTTTCTCGATCGCGCTGGCGTGCGCGATGTGCTCGGCCGCTCCATGGCGGGGCTGGTGACCTTTCATCCTGCACCCAATCACATCGATTCTCAGCCGAACAAGATGTTTGAATACATGAGTGCGGGCATTCCCGTGATTGCTTCCGACTTTCCGCTGTGGCGCGAGATCATCGCCGGCAACGACTGCGGCCTACTGGTGGACCCGCTCAACCCCGCCGCGATTGCCGAAGCGATCGATTATCTGATTAGCCACCCTGAAGAGGCGGAGCGAATGGGCCGGAATGGACGACGCGCTGTTGAAGAACAGTACAACTGGGAACACGAAGCCACCAAGCTCATCCAGTT
>VGQR01000301.1 GCA_016882345.1 Cyanobacteria bacterium K_DeepCast_35m_m2_023 | reverse complement strand
GTAGGAGAGGCCATTGACAGCTCGTACACTGCCCTCGAAGCGCTGGGACGGCGTGAACGTTCTCTTTGTTCACCAGGGATTTCCCGGCCAGTACCTGCACATCTGCCGCGCCCTGGCCCAACAGGGACATCACCGCTTGGTAGCGATGGGGATGCAACAGCCCCGCAGCCCATTGCCCAAGGGCGTGCAGCACGTGATCTACGGCGCCTCCCGCGGCAATGGTAAAGACGTGCACCCCCTGGCCCTGGAAACCGAAACCAAGGTGATCCGCGCCGAAGCCTGCGCCAACGCTGCTGAACAACTAAAACGCGAAGGCTTCCGCCCAGACATCATCTGCGGCCATCCCGGCTGGGGTGAACTGCTGTTTCTCTCCCACGTGTGGCCAGATGTGCCGATCCTGATGTATCAGGAGTTTTATTACCAGATCCGGGGCTTCGACTATGACTTCGACCCCGAATTTCAGACTGAACTGAGTTGGCAGAAATGCGCCAAAGCGCAGATGAAGAATGCCAACACCCTGCTCAATCTGGAGGCGGCCACCTGGAATGTGTCACCCACCGCCTTTCAGCGCAGCAGCTTCCCTGAGCGCTTTCATCAGCGCATCTCCGTGATTCACGACGGGATCGACGCCAATGCCGCTCCCGCCAAAGCGAATGCCGGCCTCACACTCACCCTGCGCGACGGCCAGGAGCTGCGGCAGGGCGAGCCGATCATCACGTTTGTGAACCGCACGATCGAGCCTTACCGGGGCTGTCACTCCTTCATCCGCTCCATCCCTCACATCCAGGAGCTGCAACCGAATGCCCGCATCGTGATCGTTGGAGCGGAGCAGGGGGTGAGTTACGGGTCTGCGTGCCCTCAAGGCGAGTGGAAAGACCTCTTCATGGCTGAAATCCAGGGATCCCATGGCCCATCCCGCCTTCATTTCGCCGGCAGCCTCGGCTACGCCGACTTCCTCACGTTGCTCAAACTCAGCCAAGCGCACGTGTATCTCACCTACCCCTTCGTGCTCAGTTGGAGCCTGCTGGAAGCGATGAGCACCGCCTGCGCCATCGTGGGCTCCGCCACGGCGCCGGTGAAGGAAGTCATCCAACACGGCCACAACGGCCTACTGGTGGATTTCTTCAACCCCAAAGGGATCGCCCAAGGCGTAGATCAGCTGCTAAGCGACCGGAAACTCGCCAAAGCACTCGGGCAGCAAGCACGGAAGGATGCACTCGCCCGCTACAGCCTGGAGCGGTGCCTGCCGAGACAGCTGGAACTGATCGATCTGGTGGCCAGCGGTGCGTTGGGTCAGTGATCGCATGAAGCAGCTTCGTAGCGGCCTTGCCGCACAACTTGCACGGCAACCCGTAGCGCTCTTGATGACGGGCCTACTCCTTGCAGGGATTGTTCATGGTCTCGTTGAAATCCTTGGCCTGGCAGCCGCCCACTGGCAGCAACCCAATCTGTTTGGCGACAGCTTCGCCTTTGTGCAACGCAATGCAAACCAGCCTCTAATCGGCTGGCTCACCGCTCAGCACAACGAACACCGCATCGTTTGGGCCAAGGCAGCCAGCCTGGTGGAAACCGAAGTTCTAAAGATGCCGCCGGGCCAGAGCGCCCTGTTTCAGAACCTGGCTCTGATCCTGGGCTGCGCTGGCCTTTGGAGTTGGCTGTGTCAGCGGTTGCTCCAGCGTTCCGATCTGCGGCTGATCACAGCGCTTGGAGGCTGGTTGCTACTCGTTAATCCATGGCAATACGAAAACCTGGGCTGGGAATTTCAGACCCCCTGGTTTCTGATCAATGCACTGGTTCTGACCGGTGCTGTTCTCCTGAGCGCTCCACAGGCAAACACTCCGCGCGCGCCCTTCCCCTGGCAAAGGCCGCTGGCAGTGCTGCTCCCCTGGCTGGCCCTCAGCAGTACCGGACAGGGGCTTGCCTTCGCGGTGGCCTTCTGCGGCTTTGCGGACTTGTCAGCCTCTCCACAGGACTGGCAAGCCTGACTTTTTTCGCGCTTCTGCCCTACAGCAAACCGGCCGGTCATCCAGAACTGAGCTTTCAGCTTGACTATTTCCTTCGCGCCTTGCTGGGCGGTCCGTGGCAAGGCCTAGCAGTGCTCTGTCTGGTGATTGCAGCCGTGCTTCTGGGACGACGCACCACAATTCCAAAAAAATATTGGCCAGCCCTACTCATGCCCGGCCTGTTCAGCCTGATCTTCGCCGGAATGATCACTCTCTCGCGGGCTGGCTTCGGGCTTGAGCAAGCCAATTCCTCTCGCTATATCACCCATAGCTTGATGCTGGGCCTCACCGCTCTTCTAGCCCTAGCCCTGATCGACGACCGCAGCCGCTGCACCCACACACCCCTTCTTGGCAGCTTCCTCGTGCTGATCACCACCCTCGGCTCCTTCCCTCAGGGCCTTCAGGCCACTGGACTCAGCTATTCAGGCGCCTGGGGTGAAGGCCAGCGCTGGGCAGAGCAAAAGCGCCAGCGCTTCCTCTGCCACGCCAAGCATGCCGACCTTGCCGTGCGCAACATTCGCCTGATGGAACCCTGCAAAGAGATCCACCCGCGCCAGCGCATGGTGGATCGCTACTTCCAAGGGGCCTGGCCCGTGAAGCCAATGGGGTGGCATCAACAGTTGCTTGGCTCAGATGACGCCAGCGGCCCCATTCGACATCAAATTGATCAGCAAACGCTCAACGCAACCACGCTGCAGCTGCGCGGCTGGGCCTTCCTGGCAAGCGCTCCCAGTCAGACCCTTTACCTGCTGGCAACCTATGGCACTGACGAACAACTTGCAATCCCGATCAATCAACCCCGGCGTGATGTGAAACGGGCCCACGATTTAACCAACGCAAAAGTGGGATTCGATGCAGTGTTGCCCCGCGCGCTCGGAGGTCAACACCTCCAGAACGTGCGCATCGGCACAGGCAATCACAACATGCAGATCTGGGAGGATCCCAGCGTCGATGGCTGAGCAGCAAGTCAATGTGATCCAGGCCCTGGTAGCCGCCTGTCGCCCCCGCCAGTGGACCAAGAACCTGCTGGTGTATGCCTCGGCCCTGTTCTCGTTCCAGCTCACAGCACAGATCTGGTGGCGCTCCACAGAAGCGCTGGTGGCCTTCTGCCTGATCTCCAGCGCGATCTATCTGCTCAACGATGTGGTCGATCGCGAAGCCGATCGCGCCCATCCAAGCAAGTGCCGACGACCGATCGCCTCCGGAGCCCTGCCAGTGCCTGCCGCCCTGGTAGCCGGAGCGCTGATCGCGACTCTGAGCCTTGTTCTCAGCGCTTCTGTAGCCCCTGGCCTGGCTGGCGTGATCGCGGGTTACGCGCTGATTCAGATCGCCTACTGCGTGGGGCTCAAGCGCCAACCCCTGCTGGATCTGTTCTGCATCGCCTCGGGCTTTCTGCTGCGGGCACTGGCTGGCCTGGTGGCCACTGGACTAGGCGCGTCCCCCTGG
>VGQR01000300.1 GCA_016882345.1 Cyanobacteria bacterium K_DeepCast_35m_m2_023 | reverse complement strand
CCTGCTAAAGGATGAATTGCCGCCAGATCAAGCTGATCAGGCCCTGACGCCCCTGCATGTCTTGGCTGGCTTGCCGGCGCGGGCCCGTTGCGCACTGTTACCCTGGCAGGCCCTCAGCAAGGCTTTGAACCTGGGGGTGCAAACCTCAGCAGGTGTGCCAGCTCATCGACTCTGAGCCGTGTCGTCTGCCGAGGATGACCCAGTGGTAGAGCTCGGTTGGTGATGATTGAGTCCCGATGGCGCAGGCCACAGCCATCAGTTGTGGTGAATTGGACCATGGCTCTTGCGTAGCGGCAGACCACGACCGTGAGGCAGCATCACCACCTCGGCCCAGATCGCGATGGCCATCGCTTCAGCTGAGCGCCCCCCAGAGCGAGACCGATCGGCGCACACAGACGTCCGATCTCGGTCTCACTGAGGCCTGCCTCTCGTAGTCGCGAGAGTCGATCAGCGTTTGTTCATCTCGATCCCATCGCCCCCACATCGGCAGCGCAGGGCCAGACACAAGGCGGGGATGTCAAAGGTGGGATCGTGAGTGAGTACCCCGCACAGTGTCAGTCGTGATGGTCTGCTGCGCCATCCAGGTGTCGGGCCAGTCGCAGACGACCGCAGTCGCAGCAGCAAGGATGCCCCTGCAGGCCTGGCGGGTTGATCCGTAAATCTGTACCACCTTGGCCAGGGACACCGTTTCAGCCGCAACTACCGCCTGTTGCAGCTCGTTTCAGAGCGGCGTGCTGGCGATCACCAAAATTGGGCAACAATGGGTTGCATCGTATCGGATCGGTTTGTGTCTTTGGCCATCGCCTTGTTGACTGTTTCAGACACCCGTACCCTGGACAACGACAGCAGTGGCGATGCGCTCAGACAGCGTGTCGAGGCGGCGGGTCACCGGCTTCAGGAGCGACGCATCGTGCCTGACAACCGTTACCAGATCCGTGCCGAAATCAGCCGCTGGATTGCCGATCCTGCTGTCCAAGTCGTGATCAGCAGCGGTGGGACCGGGCTGACCGGACGCGATGGCACGCCCGAGGCAGTGGCCCCGTTGCTCGATAAAACCATCGAGGGGTTCGGTGAGTTGTTTCGAGTGCTCTCGTTCGAGACGATCGGCACGAGCACACTGCAGAGTCGTTGCCTCGCTGGAGTGGCCAATGGGACCGTGGTGTTTGTCCTACCCGGTTCATTGGACGCAGTCGAGACCGCCTGGGATCGACTGATCCGGGCCCAATTGGATGCCAGCACCCGGCCCTGCAACCTGGTTCAGCTCCTGCCACGGTTGACCGAACCAGCTGACTGAAGAACTGGTTTCACGGTTCTCTGTCTTGCGTCAAGTCAGCCTGGGCCGATGTTTCGGCGTTGCGGATCAACTACCGCCCTGGATGCAGGGTCTACTACCTGCAGAGGGGAACCAAATTGATCATCTTTTTGGCTCGCGGAGTCAAGAGTTCACAAGCCGAGGACATTGACGATGCCCTGCTGTTGACAGCCAACCTGATGAAGGAAAGCTGATTAAAACCCAAACGACTCCCTCCGACTTTGCCGAGCATCTACGCATACCCGAGAAGATGGCGGCCTACCTCAAAGCCTGCATCGAAGAAGCGGATGGAGATGCTGCCTTCATTGCCTAAATCCTTGGGCGATATTGCTCGGGGCCTGGGGATGACCCAGGTGGCCAGAGACTCAGGCCTTTCCAGGGAGAGACTTTACAAACCCATGTCTGAGGATGTGGTGTAGGTCCGCAAACGAAGCGTGTGGAGATGCGACAGCTTCGCACGCGCTCCTCGAAAGGTTAGGCATCCATACTTGCCTTGGAGACGTTGGGGGAGGCCAGCCAGAGACGTCTAGTTTGGCCGACCCCATGGCAGACAGGTATCTGTCCCTTCACCCCGTGAATCAGGCGCCAGCCTGAACCTCAGGCCACCGCCGCAAAGCTCTCGCGGAAGGCCGCGATCGTGGCGTCGATGTCGTCGTCGCTATGGGCCAGGGAGGTGAAGCCGGCCTCAAAGGCGCTGGGGGCCAGGTACACGCCGCGCTCGAGCATGGCGCGGTGCAGTTTGCCGAAGCGGGCGGTGTCGGCGGCTTTGGCTTCTTCAAAGTTGCGCACGGGGCCATCGCACAGGAAGAAGCCAAACATGGCGCTGCTCGAGCCGCCGGTGATCGGCAGGCCGGCGTCGCTGGCGGCTTTCTTGATGCCCTCGATCAAACGGGTGGTGATCGCTTCGAGGCGCTCGTAACTGCCGGGTTGCTTGAGCAGCTCCAGCGTCTTGATGCCGGCGGTCATGGCCAGCGGGTTGCCGCTGAGGGTGCCCGCCTGATACATGGGGCCAGCGGGGGCAACCATGCCCATGATGTCGGCACGGCCGCCGTAGGCGCCCACGGGGAGGCCGCCGCCGATCACCTTGCCCATGGTGGTCAGATCGGGGGTGATGCCGAATTTGGCCTGGGCGCCGCCGTAGCTGATGCGAAAGCCCGTCATCACTTCGTCAAACACCAACAGGGCATCGTGCTCCTTGGTCAGTTCGCGGATGCCTTCCAAGAAGCCCGGCACCGGCTGGATGAAACCGGCATTGCCCACCACCGGCTCAAGGATCACACCGGCGATCTCGCCGGGATTTTCAGCGAACAGGGTCTTGACCGCTTCCAGATCGTTGTAGGGGGCGGTCAAGGTGCTGGCGGCGGTCGTGCGCGGCACACCCGGCGAATCGGGCAGGCCGAGGGTGGCGACCCCCGAGCCGGCCTTCACTAAAAACATGTCGGCGTGGCCGTGATAGCAGCCCTCGAACTTGATGATCTTTTCGCGGCCGGTGAAGGCGCGCATCAAGCGCAGCACCGACATGCAGGCCTCGGTGCCGCTGTTGACGAAGCGCACCATCTCGACGCTGGGGACAGCGTCGATGACCAGCTCGGCCAGGTTGTTTTCGAGGGCGCAGGGGGCTCCGAAGCTGGTGCCTTTGTCGAGGGCCTCGTGCAGGGCGGCGATCACCTCGGGGTGGGCGTGGCCGCAGATCGCCGGGCCCCAGCTGCCGATGTAATCGATGTAGCGGTTGCCGTCGACGTCCCAGGCGTAGGCGCCCTTGACCCGATCGAACACCACCGGGTTGCCGCCCACCGACTTGAACGCCCGCACCGGCGAGCTGACGCCGCCGGGCATCAGCGCCTGGGCTGCGGCAAGCAGCTCTTGCGAGCGGCTGGTATTGAGGGCGGGAGCCGAAAGAGATGCCGAGGTCAAAACCGCCAGCTGCGAAGAAACCGCCTGCCATCCTGACCCAGAACCGGCCTCCGCTGCGCTGTTGGTGCGCGAACCGTTGCCGGACAGTAAGTTCGTGGTCGGATTGTCTCGGCGGATCGGCCTTGTCAGCACGAATCGACTGGCGCCAGATCCGATCGGAGCTCTTGCGTGTGCTGCCGGCCAGGGCCGTGGTCAGCGCCCCCCAGGAGCTGCTCGCCTACGACTGTGACGGC
>VGQR01000299.1 GCA_016882345.1 Cyanobacteria bacterium K_DeepCast_35m_m2_023 | reverse complement strand
CCAGCGCCCATGCCACAGGCCGAGGTGTTGGCTCCAGAAGGCACGCCAATTTCGATCCGCAGGGGTGACAGCTTGCCCCGCGTGCCTCAGCTCCGCAGCCAACGCGGTGCCGAAGGGGGTGTCGCCTGCAGCGGGTTCCAAGCCACTGGCGAGCAGAGCAGCACCAAGGAGGGCGTCGGCCAGGGAGTGCTGCGGCCTGGGCATGGGTGGACCGACCCAATGTTCCGCAGGCTAACCTCAACTACCCCTCCCTCCACTGGGAGAGATGGGAGGCCCTCCGTCAGTTGTGCCTGGCCCACGAGACCCTCAGCATGGCCGCCTGGTCTGAAGCCATCCACCGCCGGGCCCTTCAGGTGGGGGTGGATGACCCGGCTCCGGACCACCAGCTGGAGATCAGCAGAGCCCGGGAGCTGCTGAAGGAGAACGCCTGGGCCGCCAGACAGAGCAGCTGGCACCGCCGCGGCCTCCCGCGACCGGGGCCTTGCAAACGCCACTTAACGGGGGGGAGACTAGAAAAAAGGCCTCTAGGTATGACGCAACCCCCTACTCCAAACCCACAAGATGGAGCGAAGATCCTTGGAGCCGTCGTAAGCCTCGGGGTGTTTCTTTATGTGGGATACATGTTTTACGGGGGAGGAGTTGAGAAAGAAGCGGCCGAAACAATGCGGACTATCGAACAACAGGTAGCCACTGATTCCGAGGCTCAATACAACATCACGAAGCAGTCGGGAACCGCAATAGATCGAGGTGGTGCAGAGGAGGCTGGTGGACCGACGCGACCCACAACCGGGTTGTTCTAACCCCTGGTGTCTGAGGCGAGCGTCGTCCTCCTGGATGGGGGCAGGGGAGAGCCAATCAACATCGCTGCGCAGCGATCGGGTCATCGTCCAGGCGTCAGCGGAACCCTTTGGCATCGCCCTTGCGTGGCTGGCGTTTCAGCAGCTTGCGCGGGTCGTAAGGCTCATGACTGCCAATGCGCCGGAAGGCGGGCTGGAACCCTTCTGCGCTCAGGCGGCGCCAGTTCAGATCCACATCACCGTTCACCTCCAGAGTGACGCTGCAGGCCTGCACGGTCAGCAGAATGGTTGACAACGCCGGCATCGGATCGGCACCACCAGCAAGCCAGGGCTCAATCGCCGCCAACAGCCGGTTCGGAAGTTGGGTGCCGGTGCTTTTGACCAACACAACCGGATCCACCACTTCGGCAAGCACATAGCCCTGCTCATGGCCAAGGCCCTGCCACACATGAGCAAAGGCGATGTTCACCTCCCTCAGTGTTGGCAACCGATCGGCAATAAACAGCGATCGAAGCCCATCAGGGCTCATCAGCAAGGCGTACAACGCATAATCACGGTCACCACCTGGGCCGCGTGTCGCCATCACCTGAGCGGGCTGGACCACCGCACACCCTGCAAGAGTTGGCGATCCTATGGGCTCTGATCGCCGCTGCCTGTCGCACACAACCCGAAGCAAAGGGAAGCGAAGGGGCGGCAGTCAGGGTGACGCGCCAGCGGATCCAGACCTGGAGCACCCATTCGGAGGAGCCGACTCGGGGGCGGTGCCGCGCAAACGTTGTCAACTGGCTGGATGTGGCGTAGCGCTGCAATGTGCTCCGTGGAAGCACCTCCTGCTGGTGCCGAAATGTGTCCACGCGGGAATGGTTGCCGCTGCCTATCTACAGGCAAAAGATCAAGGCTCTTACGCGAGATGGAAAGAAGTTGAGCGCCAAGACTGCAACGCGGCGGGAGTGCCTCGCTAAAAGCCCGTGTCTGTGAGTTCCCCGAGGGGGGCCCGGCCTGGATCTCAACAGTAGGGGGCCCTGATTTCTCTCTTTCTGATCTGAAGGAGAGGCCTATTCCCTGCTCGGGGATCTGGAATCACATGAAAGAGAGGATTCTTCAGACCTCAGGGATCAGAAGCTCTCTCGGAGCTTCCGGAGGAGACCCTTCCCAACTCCCTCCACCCTCAGGAGTTCTTCATCGGGGGCTGCTTGGATCTCCTCAACGGTTCGGAATCCCGCCAGATAGAGCTTCTCCGCCTTAGACGGTCCGACGCCCTTCGGTAGCTGCATCCAAAGCTGTCCAATGAAGTAGGAGTCAGGCCACAGAGGGTCCCCCTCCGAATATCGGGCCCACAGCCGCCTATTTCCTGGGGCGCTGGTGGACAGCTCCGCAAGCTCGGAGAGCATCTGATCCAGGGTCTCTCCTGTTTCCACGATGTAGCGAAAGGACTTGAGAAACGAGAGGAGTTCTTTCTCTTCAGTTGATCCGATGCGAACCGGGCCCCCTTCAGTTGCACGAGTTGCAGTTGTCGAGGGCGGGAGGATGGAAGGGTCGATCACACGAAGCCAAATCCCATAGGAGTTAAAGCCCACCCCGTCCGGTAAGTAGTTCTCCTCAGGCCCGACGAGCGGAGGCTCCTTAGGCCCTGGAGAAAACTCGCCATCCCGCTCCAAGTAAGCCAAAGGAGTCCGGAGCTGGAGCGTGGCGGAGTAACGCCAGCCAGAGATCAGGTCCGAGTCGTCAGATCTCACCGCTCCACCCTCCAGCTGGTCTCCTGGCCATGCTTCCCAGCAGGCCGGAAGCTGAAGCCATACCTGGAGAAGGTGGTCCCCCTGGGTTTGGCCCCCACCAGAAGCTGGACCTGAGAGGTCGGAAGCTCCCAGCTGTTCCGGGCCGCTTTCGTCAGGAAGGAGAGCAGGCCATCCAGGTGGGAGACGGCCGCGGCCACCAGCTCCTCCGGAGCCTCATGGTCCTCCTCGGGCTCTTCCACCGCCGTGGAGATGCCCTGACCTAGAGCAGGGACCAGAGCCAGCTCTGGAGATGTCTGGAGACGTCCAGGGAAAGCCTCAGGCTTCCCACCGGCCTGGATGTGCTCCCCCAGAGCCCGCAGCGCCTCCAGGTGCTCCCGCTCCAGAAAGCTGTTCTGACCCACCCGGAGAGGTTTCACCCCGGCCTGGGCCATCCGTTTGTAGAAGGCCGCCCGAGAGAGGCCGCTCTCCTGCTGGACCTGGCCAACCGGGTGGCGGTGGATCGGGGTGGGGTCAGACATCGGAGGAGGAAGTGGAGAAGTCCTTGGAGGTCTGCTGTCGGGCCAAAGCCCATCTCACAATCTCCAAAGCAGCCGTCTGGATCGGCTCGGAGACTTCGGAATAAGGCCCCCCAGAGGAGAGGCCCCTCTCTTTCAGAAAAGCGTTAGCGGAATGGACCAGGACAAGCGCAAGGTCCCCAGCCAAAGCCGGAATGGGTTGAGAGCCTTCGTAAGGGGGGTTTGCCATAGAGATGGGAAGTCTGTGGATGTCTCTGGAGGTCCGTGGGAGATGTCTCTGGACATCCGTGGACATCTGCCGCTAGGCTAAGGGGACGGAAAGCGTCATTTCCACCTAGCCTCTCAGCATGGCCCGAAGACTGCCACGGACATCCACAGACGTCCACCCCCTGGAGGTGGAGCTGGTGGAGGAG
>VGQR01000298.1 GCA_016882345.1 Cyanobacteria bacterium K_DeepCast_35m_m2_023 | reverse complement strand
TGATGACCCGGGAGGTCAAGGCCCGCTTCGTCAACGGCAAGGCCAGCGCCCTCGAATGCACCTACACCTGGAAAAACAACGAGGACTTTGACCGGTTCATGCGCTTTGCTCAGCGCTACGCCGAAAGCAATGACCTGGGATTCACCGGCAGCCAGGGTGAGCAGGGCGACGCTGACGCCGGCGAGGGCTAAGGCTTGAAATTCGGCCAATGGCTGGGTCTGATCACCACTGCAGCAGCCCTGGTGCTGTTGTGGAGCTTGCGTGAAAGCGTGATCCTGTTGTTTGCCGCCATCGTGCTCGCCACCGCGCTATGCACGTTGGTGGGCTGGGTGCGCCATCAGCTCCGCTGTGCGAGGCCCCTGGCCCTGCTGCTCTGCCTGCTGCTGGTCACGCTGCTGCTGGGGGTTGTGGCGACGGCCGTGATTCCACCGTTCGCGGCCCAGTTCAGCCAGTTGTTGGCCAAGTTGCCAGAAGCCGCCGCCGAACTGCAGACGCTGCTGCGCTCCTCAATGGCCTCGGTCAGCCAGATGCTGTACGGCTCCGACGACGCTGGCCTCAGCTGGCTAAAAGACATCCTCAGCAGTCCGCCCCAGGAGCTGCGCGACGGGATCGGCGAGGGTGCCGGGCGTCTGCTGGGCCTGGCGGGCAACCTCGGTGGTGGCCTGATTCAGACCCTCTTCGTGCTTGCGGTGGCGTTGATGGTGGCCTCCCAACCGGTCGCCTACCGCGAGGTGGCGGTGTTGCTGGTGCCGTCGTTTTACCGCCGACGGGCCCGCCAAGTGCTGCTGCAGTGCGGCACCGCCCTGAGCGCCTGGGTGGTCGGTGTGGCCCTCAGCTCGCTGTGCGTGGGCACCCTGGCCGCGATCGGGTTGTCGCTGCTCGGGGTCAAGCTCGTCGCCGCCAATGCGGTTCTGGCTGGCTTGCTGAATGTGATTCCCAACGTGGGGCCCACCCTCAGCACCGTGTTTCCGATGTCGGTGGCACTGCTGGACAGCCCCTGGAAAGCCCTGGCCGTGCTCGCCCTGTATGTCACGGTCCAGAACCTCGAGAGCTACCTGATCACCCCCTCGGTGATGCACCACCAGCTCAAGCTGCTGCCGGGCCTGACCCTGACCGCCCAGCTGTTGTTCACGGTGGTGTTCGGACCGCTGGGGCTGCTGCTGGCGCTGCCGATGGCCGTTTGCGTGCAGGTCATCGTGCGCGAGGTCCTGATCCACGACATCCTGAATGGATGGAAACGACCGCGAACCAGCCCTTGAGATGAACGCGCGCACCATGCTCGGGGCGCTGGCCCTGATTGTCCTGGCGTTGCTCACCTGGGAGCTGCGCTGGGTGCTGCTTGTGTTGTTCGGTTCGGTCGTGCTCGCCGTGGCACTCGATGTGCCGATCACCCTGGTGCGGCGGCTGTTGCCTCTCAACCGGCCGACAGCCCTCATCGTTGTGTTGTTGCTGGCCGTGCTGCTGGGGGGGCTGCTGCTGCAGCTCCTGGTCCCTGAATTGATCGATCAGGTGAGGCAGCTGGGGGAGTTGATGCCCCAGCTGCTCAATCGGCTGGTCAGCCTCAGCCGCAGCGTCCGTTGGTTGCCCGATCTCGAACGCAGCCTCAGCAGTGGCAGTCTCGTCAGCGGTGATCTGTGGCAGCGGCTGCAACCGTTGGGAGGGCAACTGCTGGGCTTTGCCGGTGGTGCAGCCAGCACCACCGTGCAGCTGGTGCTGATGCTGCTGTTGGCGGTGTTGATGGCCCTCGATCCCCGCGCCCACCAACGGCTGCTGGTGGCAGTCACCCCCAGCTTCTATCGCATCCAGATGCAGACGCTGTTGGGCCGCTGCCGGGCGGCCTTGGGGGGCTGGTTGGCTGGCATGACGGTCTCGGCCATCAGCGTCTTCTTGCTGACCTGGGCTGGCCTGGCCCTGCTGCGGATTCCTTTGGCGTTACTGAGCGCACTGGTCTGCGGTCTGCTCACCTTTGTGCCCACGATTGGTCCCACGGCCTCAACGCTGCTGCCCCTGGGCCTGGCCCTGATGGTGTCTCCAGGGGCGGTCGTTCAGGTGTTGCTGCTGCGGCTGGTGCTGCAGAACCTTGAAGCATTCCTGATCACACCACTGTTGCTGAGTCACACCGTCAACCTGCTGCCGACGGTGGCCTTGATGGCACAGCTGAGCCTGGGTGCCCTGCTGGGGCTGCCGGGTGTGTTGCTGGCGTTGCCGTTGGTGGTGGTGCTGCAGGTCATCTGCCAGCAATTGGTGGTGCGCGACGTGATGGACCGCTGGGCTTAGCGCTGCAGGCGCCGCTCTCGACGCTGAAGCGAGGGCAGTAGAAGCAGCACCACAATCGCCAACGGATGGGCCAGCACGGCAGCACGCAGGGACGTGAGCGTGAAGTGTTCGATCAGCAGCTGCAGATCCACCCGCAGATCCCAGAGTGCCAGCAGCGCAAGCAACACAACCAGCAGATTGGGCTGGAATCGTCGGTTGCGAACAGGGGGCGCCGAACTCACGGACGCCTGGAGAAGAGGGGCAACAGCGTGGGAGCAACCCCAATGCTGGACCAACTGCCCACGGCGATACCAATCGTCAAGGCCACCGCAAACCAAAACAGAGTGCTGCCACCGAAGAAAATCAGTGCAATCAATGGCAACAGGGTTGTCAATGAGGTGTACAGGGAGCGTGTCAGGGTAGCATCAACCGCCAAATCGACCTGGTCGGCCATCGGCAGCGACTGGAGAATGGTGGTCTGCTCGCGGATTCGGTCAAAAACAACGACGGTGTCGGTGACGGAATATCCGGCCACCGTGATTAACGAAACAGCAAACAACGAATCGACCTCCACCCCTCTCAGCACACCAAGCCAGGCAAAGACCCCGCAAGTAATCAAAACGTCATGGGCGAGACAGAGCAGCGCCAACAAGGCATAAACGCGGTCGTAACGCAGGGTGATGTACAGCGCAATCGCGGCAAAACTCACCAGTAAGGAGATCACACTGCCCTTGAGCAGCTGGTCCCCCAGGGTCGGACCGATGGTGTTGACCGATGTGCCGGCGGTATCGAAGGGACCCACGACAGCTTCGAGATCGGCATTCAGTTCGGTGGCCTGGTCCGGTGTCAATTCGGGCAGGCGCAGCAACAGTGAGCGACCAGCATCAAGCACCTGGACCTGGGCCGAGGTCAGGTTGGGAGCACGATCTTGCCCAGCTGCGGGTTGGAGTTGGAGTGCCGCGACACTCTGCTGCAGGCTGGGCGCGCTCAAGCCGGCACAGTCGTTGCCGCAACGGCGCTCGATCTGAATCTGGGTGCCTCCGGTGAAATCAAGTCCGGGCCGCAGCGGCAGGCCGATGGCGGGGGTCAGCCAACAGACGACCATGCCGACCACACTGATCAGACAGGCCAAACCAGAACCCCACCAGGCCAAGGCCCGGAAACGGCTGATGCGGAAAAAACGAATATCGGGGGCAGTTGTTGTGGTCATGCTCGCAAAGGTCAGGGTGAAGTCACAGGCAACTGCTTGGCTGTCAT
>VGQR01000297.1 GCA_016882345.1 Cyanobacteria bacterium K_DeepCast_35m_m2_023 | reverse complement strand
GGTGGGGTGCTGGCAGCCTGGGCCGTGCACCGCGATTGAGTCAGCCTGCGGCGCTGGGCGGACCTTCACACAATCTTTCGCTGCAGACGCGTAAGAAACCCCGCGCCGGCCAGGTGGCATTCCATAGGTTGAGCGCCAACAGCGCAGTGGTGAGCGAGGGCCATGGGAGCGGATCAGACCCCCTTTGAGGCCGGATCACTGCAATGGCAGGACGACGGCGAGCTGTGCAGCAGTGATGTCTATGCCCTGGTGCGCAGACTCAAGCAGGTGGAAACGGCTGAGCATGGCAACGAGCTGTGGCGTCTGGGTCACAAGCTGCCGCAACACCGCCTGTCGGCCTCGGCCGACAGGCCTCGACCTCAGCAGAGCGGCTGAGCCCTCACCAGCAGGCCACTGCGGGGGGTGGGACTCGGAATGGCGCTCAGCGTGAGGTCCTGGTCGGCTTCCAGCTGCAGGCGCGTCTGCCGCAACAGGCCCACCGCCATCAACCTGATCTCGAGTTCGGCCAGGGCCTTGCCCAGGCAGACCCGCTCGCCCCCGCCAAAGGGCAGCAGCAGCGGGCCAGCACTGCCATCGAGATGGCGTTCCGGCCTGAACACATCGAGGTCAGTGGCGGTGCTGGCCGGGGCATGGCGGTTGGAAGCCGCCACGGCAACCTGTACCACGCGCCCTGCCGGGACGAGCACGCCATCGAGCAGCAGATCGCGGCGGGTGCGCCGGAAGAAACCACCCACCGGAGGGGCCAGGCGCATCACTTCGCGCACCACCGCATCGAGCCGCGGTGCTGCGGTGGCGTCGTAGGCCTGGGGGGCTTGCTCGGCCGTGGGGGGCCAGCTGAGCTGCTGCAGCTCGGGCTTGAGCCAGGCCAGCACATCGGGGCGCTGCAACAGCTCCCGCATCAGGCAGCTGAGCGACGAGGCGGTGGTTTCGTAATCGGCGAACAGCAACAGCAGCAACTGTTCGATCACGTCGCCATCGTCGAGGGGCAGGCCGGCCTCATCGAGCCCGCCCGCCAGCAGATCGAGCCCGCCGATCAGTGCTTCGCCGTGGACACTGCGGTGCTGCGCCTGTTGCAACACCGCATGCAGCCGCTGCAGCAAGCGCTGGCGCGCCTGCAGCGCCCTGGCGAACGGGCTGCCCGCAATCGCGAGCGGCAGCGAGAACAGCGCTCGGGTCCAGATCTCGAAGTCCTCGAACAGTGCATCGCGTTGGGATCCATCGAGGCCGAGCACCACCGTGGCGATCACGCCAAAGGCAAACCGCCGCATGCCGGTGGCCAGGGCCACCGGGCCCGCTGCGGCGTTGAGCTCGGCCGCCAGCCCATTGACTTGCTCGACGATCCCCGGGCTGTTGCGCCGCAGTGCCGCTGCCGAGAACAGCTGACCCACCACCCGGCGGCGGGCCTTGTGGTCGGGGCCGTTGCGGTTGGCCAGGGACCGGCTGCCCAGCAGCTGCCGCACGCTGGCGGGCCACCAGCCCTCGATCGCCTCGCCAGCGGCGAGCAGATCGCCGATCGCTTGCTCACCGCGAATGAACACCAGCGGCTGGCCGAGCAGCCGCGTCTCAAAGACAGGGCCGAATTGGGCGAAGCGGCGGTTGGCGAAGCCGGGGTCGCGCAAGAAGGCGAGGCCCTCGAGCACAGCGCTCAGCGCCCCCGTGTGCGGCAGCGGGCGGCAGAGCCGCGCCATGGCCTTCTGCAATGCCGGGGCCAGGGGTCTGATTTGCTGCAGCTTGCTGCTCCAGATCTGGCCGCGCTGCAGATCGGCCAGGTTGACCAGCGCCATGTCCTGGCCTTCATGCAGGGTGAGTGCCTCAATCGGCTGGCTCAGCGACACGCTGAAGACATGCCGAATCCGATCGGCGCTGGTGCTGCTGTAGCGCATCGTGACCTCGGCAGCGCGATAGCCGATCTCTTCGAGCAGCTCGCGCCGCAGGGCTGCCTCGGCATCTTCACCCGGGTCGAGGTGGCCGCCGAACAGCCCCCAGCAGCCCGGGGCGACGATGCCAGCGACATCGTCCCGCAGCTGCAGCAGCCATTGACCCTGGCGCTCCAGCACCGCCAGGGCGACGGCCACCGTCATCGCTGGCTGAGGCCATCACGGGCCCAGATGCGCTCGAGCCGCTGGCGAAACCGTTCGGTGCTCGGGGTGGTGCCACCGAGCCGCGCGAGCACACCGCCAGTGATCTGCCAGACCTTGAGCAGGGCGGCGACAGCAAACACAGCCCAGGGGACCAGGATCCAGGCGGGGTTGTCCATCGCTGGACCCTACTGACAGCCCTGCACGGAGATGCGGTAGCTGAACCCCAGGGCACCGGGGTCGTTGCTGGCGCCCACTTTGAAGTTCATCTGGGTGGTCTGCTTGCCGGGTACCGCAGGGAATGGGCCAAACATCTTGCCGGTGCCCATCGGCGGGCTCATCAGGGTGTTGATCACCTGCAGGTTGGAGCCGTCGTTGAATTTCATGTAGCCCACGACCGGGTACTGGGCCTTGGGATCCGAGGAGTTGGCCGTGAAGAAAAACTTGTAGCTGCGGTAGGGCTGGGTCACAAAGAAGTCGGTGTTCCAGTTGGTTTTGCCGATCAACTTGCCCCGTCCCACCGATTTGCTCACGATCGGGTTGACGCCATTGCCGCCAATCGGCTGCAGAAAGGTGCAGCGTTCGGCCATGGCCGGTGTCGCCAGACTGCACGCCAGCAGCAGCGACCCGCTCACCAGCGCGGGCATCACGGCCCTCGATTGGGCGAGACGGCGGCGCGAATGGGTCATGGCAGCAAACATGGCAGAAGACCAAACCTGAGCCGACCTTAGGGGCGGCGCAGGTCGGTTGTCTGCGGCACCAGTTGTCGCAATTGGCTGGCGCTGATGACGGCTTTCGCTGGCGGCACAATGCTGGGGAAGGCGCGCAACATGGCACCGATCTGACGCTGGCTCTGCTGCAAACGGGCCCGCATGGCGTCGGCGAGTTGGGTTGGCCGAGGCTGAGGTTCAAGAGCTGATCGGCTTGACGCAACAACCCTCGGCCGTCCTGATATTCGATCACCTCAAGAATGCGGCCGCCGTCTTCGGCACCGGCGTATTCACTGGCGGCGGTGGCGGCCAACGCGTGGGCCAGCACCAGGGCGGTCGTTGGGCTGGTGCGCAGGCTGGCGGGCAGGGCCTGTTCGCTGCGGTCAATGGCGGCGCGGGCCTCGGCCAGTCGCTGGCTGACGAGCGGGCTGGCCGGTGCCAGCCGCAGCTGCTGACGCAGCAGGGCGAGGCTGTTGAGAAAAGGCGGAATCCGGCGCTGCTTCAGGGCGCCTTCGATGCTGGGATAGAGCTCATCGACCGGATGGCCCGCATGGGGTTCGGCGGCGTGCCCGTCACCCCGATTCAACAGTTCTTCGGCGGCCAACAGATGGCCGCGCATCTGGGCGAGCACCAGCAGCAGTTGCAGGTCGGTGTTGACGGTCGGCACACCATGGGCATGCCCTGGTTCACCACCTTCGCCTCCTTCACCACCCTCGCCACCTTCACCGGCCTGGGCCA
>VGQR01000296.1 GCA_016882345.1 Cyanobacteria bacterium K_DeepCast_35m_m2_023 | reverse complement strand
AAGGTGACGAATAAGCCAGGTGACTGAGGAACCACCCCCCCCCGAGGTGGCACCGATGCCCTGGACCGAGCCCATCAGGGTGTTGAGGTCAGCCTTCAGGCCAGCGCGGCTCAGCCCATCGAGCCCCCCAGCCACAATCGCAGCCAAGATCGAATGGCTGTTCCAGCCCCCTCCGCTGTAGTCGACCCAATGGCCGGCCATCGGATCGCTGGACCCTGCACGCGTTGTGCCCGCAGAAGTGGCCTGCGCCATTCCCAATCAGTGATTGCTGGCCCGATCATCGCTGGCGCGAACCGCCAGCGCATCCCACATCCGGGTGATCGTCAGAGTCCTTGGCGCGGCACCAAGGCAATGTGATTGAGCAGGGTGGTCGTGAAGGCAAACAGCAGGAAGGGCAGGGACAGCACCAGAATCAGCCCGACCCCCACCAGGGCAAATAGGGGACGGCTCGCGCCCATGAGCGCCAGACCGGCGGCCAGGCTCACAAAGATCACGGCCATCCAGATCAGGATCTGGGCGTAGATGTCGCCAAAGGTGAGCGTGCAGCGCAGCTCATACGGCTGGGCCAGGGCCTGGGGATCGGCTGGAGCTGAGGACGCCATGGCCGGGATCCAACGGGTGGGGTGGGTACCCACATAAGCCACTTCCTCTGCCCTTGGGGTGAGGCTGCAACACTCGTTCAGACCGACTGCAGTTGTTGGTCAGCCTGTTGACGCTCCCACAAGCGCCGGTAGGTGCCGGGGATGGCGAGCAGCTGCTGATGGGTGCCCTGCTGGACGAGACGCCCTTCATCCAGCACCAGGATGCGGTCGGCTCCGGCAGCGGCCGACAAATGATGGCTGATCATCAGCACCGTGCGACCGCGCTGATCGCGCACCGAGCGCAGAATTTCAGAGGCTGTGGTGTTGTCAACGCTGGCCAGGGCGTCATCGAGCACCAACACCGGCGCCTCCAGCAGCAGTGCCCGTCCGAGGGCCGTGCGCTGGCGCTGGCCGCCGCTGAGGGTGATGCCCCGTTCGCCCACCAGGGTCTGGTAACCGTCGGGGAAGCCTTTGATATCGCCCGCCAGGCGGGCCTGCTGGGCCACGCGCTCCACCGCATCCAACGGTGCCTCCGGTTCGCCGTAGCGCAGGTTGTCGGCCAGGCTGGCCGTGAACAGAAATCCCTCCTGGGGCACCAGAGCCAACTGGCTTCGCAACACCCTCAGATCGAGGGCGGTGATGTCGACCCCATCGAGGAACAGCTGTTTCGGCTGCACCTCGACCATGCGACCCAGGGCGCGGGCAAGGGTGGTCTTGCCGCAGCCAACCGGGCCGACCACCGCCACCAGCTCGCCGGGCTGCAGGGCAAAGCTCACGTTCACAAGCGCCGGCCTGGATGCACCGGCATAGCGGACCGTCAGGCCGCGGGCTTGCAGGGCACCCCGGGCCGGGGTCGCTGGGGCTGAGGGTCGCTCGGGCGACAGGATCCTCGGCACCCGAGTCAGCAGATCTTCAACCCGCTCCAGGCTCACCTGGCCGGTCTGGAAGGTGTTGAGCGTGAACCCCAGCAGAGCGGTCGGAAACACCAGTCGCTCCACGAACAGGATCAGGGCCACCAGATCGCCAATGGTGAGGC
Source organism: Cyanobacteria bacterium K_DeepCast_35m_m2_023 (assembly GCA_016882345.1). Next base: position 1,914 of record VGQR01000296.1, on the reverse strand, counting down.
GACCGCTCTCGAGCTGACCGCTGCCGAGGGCCAGCAGCAGCAGCAGGCTGAGTGACGAGATGCCTTCGAGCAGCGGAAACAGGGTGCTGCGGGTGCGGGCCAGGTTGAGGGCTGCGTCGCGGTAGATGCGGTTGCGCCCAGCGAAGGCGGCCTGCTCGGTGGCCTCCTGGCCATAGATCTTGATGGCGCTGATGCCGCTGAGGTCCTCCTGCACCAGATCGCTCAACGAGGCCAGCGCCTCCTGCTGCCTGCGCTGTTGGCGCATCATGCGGCCGCCGAACAGCCGCACCACCATCAGCATCACCGGGTACAGGCCCACCGCCGCCAGGCTCAGCCAGGGGTCGATCGCCAGCATCGCCGGCAGGGTCAGGGCATAGGCCAGGGCGGTGTTGGTCAGGCTGAGCACGGCAAAGCCCAGCAGGCGCCGCACGTTCTCGACGTCGCTGGTGGCCCGGCTGATCACCTCGCCGCTGCCGGTGGTCTGCACCCACCCAGGCTCCTGGCGCAGCAAATGGTCAAAGATCCGCTGCTTGAGATCGGCCTCCACCTGGCGGCCGACACCGAACACCAACAGGCGCGACAGCAGCCGCACCCCAGCCATGACCTTCGCCAGCACGGCGATCAGCAGCGCCTGCCGCAGGACATCGGCCAGGGCAAAGCCGTCCTGCAGGTCATCGACCACACCCCGCACCAACAGCGGGATCGAGACACTCAGGAGGTTGACCACCACCAGGGCGACCATGCCCAGCAGAACCGTGCGGCGGTGGGGCCTGAGATAGCGAACGATCAGGGCCAGCCGCGGAGCAGCCATGGGCAACAACTGGGCGGCAGAGTTAAGGCCAACCTAAAGACCCGACCCAGACCCCATGGCCACCGAGGACCAGAGCCATCCCCTCTATGCGTCCGATCGCGACGTGGTGGACCGCCTGCTGGCCGCCAGCGACCCCAGCGAGGCTGATCTGGTGGATACCGCCAGGCTGTTGATGCGCTACCAGGGGTTCCCCGGCGCCCATGACCTGCAGGACGATCTCGACAAAGCGCTGCGGCTGTGGGGGCTCACGCGCGACGCCCTGCACGAACGCACCCGGGCGATCTGGTCGCGGGGGTACCGGCCAAGCGGAGCGGCCGACGAAGGCGTGGGCTCCAGCTTTGACACCACCGATCAGAACAACGGCTGAAGCAGGCCTCTCGCCAAGCCGAGCCCTTTCAGGTCATAGTGGATCCGTCCCCATCACCCAGCCCGGCGTGCCCTGCACCCGGGCTTTTTTCTGGCCGTTGTCCCGCGAGACCCCCCTGCAGCGCGATGCCCACCCCAACCGTGACCCCTCTGTTGCTGGAGCAGCTGCTCCAGGGGCGTGACCTCAGCGGCGACCAGGCCAGCCAACTGATGAAGGGCTGGCTGGCCGGCGACATCGAACCGGTGCAGACCGGAGCCCTGCTGGCGGGCCTGCGGGCCAAGGGGGTCAATGGCGAGGAGCTGGCGGCGATGGCCAGCGCCCTGCGCGACGCCTGCGTGGTCCCTGGTGAACGGCCGGCGATGCCCCTGGTCGACACCTGCGGCACTGGCGGCGCCAGTGTCGAGTCGGGTCTGGAGAGTTTCAACATTTCCACCGCTGTGGCCTTCACCGCGGCCGCCTGCGGCGCCACCGTGGCCAAACACGGCAACCGCAGCGCCAGTGGCCGGGTGGGTTCGGCCGATGTGCTCGAAGCCCTGGGCATCGATCTGCAGGCGCCGACGGCCACCGCCTTGGCAGCCCTGCCCGCCGCTGGGGTGACCTTTCTGTTTGCGCCGGGGTGGCACCCATCGCTGGGGGGCCTGGCACCGCTGCGACGCGCCCTGGGGGTGCGCACGGTGTTCAACCTGCTGGGCCCGCTGGTCAATCCACTGCGGCCCGAGGCCCACGTGCTGGGGGT
>VGQR01000295.1 GCA_016882345.1 Cyanobacteria bacterium K_DeepCast_35m_m2_023 | reverse complement strand
CACCTGAGCCACGTCAGGGTGGTGGTTCAGCACCCGTTCGAACGCCTCTTGGACCGATTCGGATGGGTTGAGGCGACAGCGAAGCCTGAGACCCGAAACATGGATCAGGTCCTGGACCACGCGCTGGTGATCGTTTGGAACGCTGACCAACCAGCCCCTGCCGCGGTGGGACTCATCACTGCCGAGGCGTTTGGTGCGCGAGGCGTCTTCGGCGAGCAAGGGTCTGATGCGGTGGGATGAACAGCGGGAGGCAGAACGGAACCGTGGCGCCTCAGTCGGCGCTCACCTGGGTCACGGTCACGGTTTTGGTGCTGGTCGAGCCTTTGCTCGCCTTGCCGGTGCCAAGCGGAGCCTCGGGGCTGTCGAGTTCGGTTTTGGCTTCGGCCACCAGGTCGCCGAATGACTCGGCGGCCTCGGCGGCCTGGCGGGCCACCGACTTGGCAGCAGCGCCGGCTGCCCCAGCGACGGTGACGCCAAGCTTGATGCCGCTCTTTGCCATCGAGCGACCCACGTTGTTCATCGAATCGCCGAGCTGAGGGTTTCCCAGTCGCCTGACCATCGGTGCCAGCGCCACAAGACCGGCACCCACACCAAACGCGATAATGGTCTCCAGCTCGAACATCTCAGCTCAATATAGCGTGTGTTTCCAGCACGATACCGCAGGTTTGGCGTGCATCGGCATCAGACCTGCCGCGCACCTTGATGCGGTGTGCATTGGCGCGAGCGCGTTTGCCCTCCGGTGGACAATCGAGCAGCAGTCCCGGATTTTTTCGGGAGAATGACTCCACGATGGCCTGCGGTTCTGGACGCTCCGATCAGCAGAACAGGTTGCTCCTGCTATGCGCCGAAACGCCTGGCCAGCGCCGGCGACTGCTGGCTGCCGCTGTGCGCCATCTGCAGCACCAGGGTGCACAACCACGCTTGATCGATCTCGATGGTTTGGCGGTGGTGAGCGACGCGCTGGTGCCGTCGGCTCGTTTTTGTGCCTCCAGCTATGGCTCGACGGTGTGGCAGTCCCTGCAGCCAACGCTGGCGCCTTGGTTGCAGCTGCTCGAGCTTGAGCCCGGGCGGGGATGGAACCCTGGGCCCATTCCCGGGCTTGTGGATCTGCTGCGCCTGCTGTTTCTTGCCGAGGCGTGGGAAACGGCCGTTCAGGGGGATCAGGTGCTGGTCGTGTTGATGCCGCCTCTGGGCCAGTCCATTGCGATGTTGCGGCTGGCTGCGCAGGGACCGGAACTGCTCGAGTCGCTGTGGTCACCCCTGCTCCACTGGTGGGGCGAGACGCGTCAGCGGCTGGCCCAATTTGAGTTGGTGCTGCGCTTGCGTCTGCCCACGGCCGATGGTTTGTTTCTGTCCCCCCTGTGGCAACGCCGATTGATGGCGCTGGCGCAGCAGTTGCAGCCCGACGCAGGCTGCGAGATGCAATGGGCCGTGGCCCTTGAAGCCGAAGACGCAGGCTTGCTGCTTCCCCAGGTGGCAGCGCTCAGTTTTGCTGGTCGCGCCAGGCAGCGCCTCTGGATTGAGACGGCGACAGCCTGGAGCTTGCCCGTTGATCTTGAAGCCCAGTTGGCTGTACCGCTGCTGATCAGCCAGGGGCCCCCGACAGAGGCGGCTTGGGCGGGCTGGCAGCAGCAGTGCGGACCAGCCCAGGTTGTGCAATGGTCCGAGCGCAAGGGCGAGCGAGAGTGCTCGTTGATGCTTCCGGGGGTTGGTGCTGAGGGTCTCGAGGTGTTGACGGCCGATCGGCGTCTGGTCCTGCAAAACAAGGATCACCGTTTGGACGTGCCGTTCCCCGACGGTTGGCCGGAACTGACCTGTCGATCGGCTAGGTTTGTGGCTTCACAGCTGATGATTGCCTTTGAGGCCTGAGACGGTTGAGCGCCGCGATCTGTCCGCTGTTCCGGTCGCCAGCCCAGCCACCAGGCCAGCAAGAAAAAGGGGGTACCCGGCAAGATCGGCAAGGCCCAGCCGGCAATCGCCAGCGCGATCAGCACTTTTTGACTGCCCTGGCGCGATTGCCGAAGCAACCGCATCAGGGCCATCGGTGGTGGTTCGGGCAGGTGAGCCGTTGGCTCATCCAGGACCCGATCCAGGTGCTCAAGCGCTCTGAGCAGGGGCTGTTGCGGATCCCTGGAGCAAATGATCAGACCCTGTCCACCCGAACAGGGTCGTATGGCGACATCAGGGAGCTGATGTTCAAGCAACCAGACGACACTCCGCAATTGGTGGTCGCTGATCGGTTTGAGAAAGCGGATGCGAATCCGATGGGGTAGCTGATGCTTGATGCAGTACAACCCATGCGGACCTGGCACAACACTCAGCCTTTCTTGGATGCCTTGGCTTGCTCGAGATCAGCACGGGCTTCGGCCACCAGGTCGGTGAAGCTTTCACCGGCTTCCGAGAGACCGTGACCCAGTTTTTTGGCGAGGCCGGCTGAGGCATCGGCGACCGCGATGCCAAGCTTGAGACCCTGCTTGGTAAGGGACCGCCCAGCATTGCTGATCGAGGTGGTGATGCCGTGGTCGCGGCCGGTGACGGCTTTGGCCAAGGGTGCGACAGCGACCAGGGCTGCACCAATTCCAAAGGCGATCAGCGTTTCAAGTTCGAACATGGCTGGGGATTGGCCTTGGAGTGGTCGGCTTGTGACGGTCTTGGCGCAATCTATCGCTGATTTCAGGCTTTGTCGCCAGAGTTGTGAGCATCGAGCGGCCGTTGCGCGAATGGCCACGCATGCTCAGCCATCGCTTTGCCTTCGTTCTGATCTTTCGCCATGGACAACTGGCCTAAACTGCAGATTCGACACACCTTGCCGAAGCGTGTTCGCCTGCAGTGGACAGAGGCCGTCTCCACAGCTCAGATCGACCAGTTGTGTGGGGCCTTGAACGCGCAATCGTGGTTGCGGCAATGGTGTCGGCGTGATCGCTCACGCACCCTGGTGCTCGAACTTGCGGAAGGATGTTCGGCCGTGCGTTGGCAGCTCGCTCTGGCGTCCCTGGGTTGGCAACTCCAGGATGAATCGTTCGCTGAGTCTCGCGATCGTTCAGTCGACGGTGCCGCCGATGCGGGTCAATCGGCTTGGTTCCCCGTGTTGGCGCAGATCGGTGCGGGCATGGTGGGGTCGGCCGCAGGGCAGTTGCTGCTGGGGGGGCTCGGGGCAGGGTTGGGCATGGTCTGGATGGGGCCGCGAGCCGCGCTGGTGCTGGGGGGACTGGGCGCCGTGGTCGGCGGCATCGTTGGTTCAACCGTGGCTTCGGCCTGGGCGGACGGCCGTGCGGCCCACCTACGGGAAGACCTTGGCACGGTGACCCTGCATCGACTCAGCACCCGATTGGGCGAACAGGCCGGCGCCAGCAGCGGGCGCCTGCTGGGCACGGCCCTGGCCGGACCCCTGGGTGGCGTGGCGGGTCTGGCCCTGGGATCGCTGCTGATCGGACATCTGGCCGCGGACCTGACCGATCCCCAGGGCGCTCAAGCTGCGATCGGCAATCGCCGCTGGTTGGCCCAGATCGCTCGCCAGGAGGGGCGTGATGCGGTGACTGAACGGGTCGGTCAGGT
>VGQR01000294.1 GCA_016882345.1 Cyanobacteria bacterium K_DeepCast_35m_m2_023 | reverse complement strand
CCGCCCATGTGGTTGACGTGCTGCTGGGCAGCAGCAGCGAGCGCATCCGCCAGTTGGGTCACGACCAGCTCAGCGTGCACGGCATTGGCAAGGAGCTCGACCGCAACCAGTGGCGCACCCTTGTGCGCCAACTGAGCGGACTCGGCTACCTGGTGCCGGTGCCCGAGGGCAACGGGGGCCTGCAGCTGGGCCCGCCCGAGCGCGTGCGACCCCTGCTGCGCGGCGAACTGTCGCTTGAGTTGCCGCTGCCGCCACCCCAGCGCCAGAGCCGTCGGCGTGGGGCCCAGACCCCAACGCAGTCCGATGACCTGCAGCCCGACGACGGGCTGCTGAGCGCACTCAAAGCCTGGCGGCGCGACCAGGCTCGCCAACAGGGAGTGCCGCCCTATGTGGTGTTCCACGACCGCACCCTGATCGAGCTGGCAGCCTGCCGCCCCATCGACCTGGCGGCATTGGGCCGCATTGGTGGCATCGGCGCCGCCAAGCTCGAGCGCTATGGGGCCGGGCTGCTCGCAGTCTTGGGCTCCAATTGATCGAGCAGAGCGTCGTAAGCCTCAAAGCCCACCAGGCGGCGCAGTTCGGCGAAGTCGAGCCGCGCCGCTGGGGTGCGGCCCGCCGCCAGATCGGCCAGGGCCGCCTGCATCGCCGCCGCCGCGCAGGCCAGCAGCGTCAGGGGGTAGGCGGCAAGCCTGAACCCCATCGCTGCCAGGCGATCAGGCGGCAACAGTGGTGTGATGCCCCCCTCGAGCATGTTGGCCATGCGCCAGCCCGGCACCTGGGCGCAGAAGCGCTCCATCTCGGCCTCGCTGCGGGGCGCCTCGAGAAACAGCACATCAGCCCCCAGATCGGCAAAGGTGTTGAGCCGCCAGATGGCTTCATCGAGGGCTGCCGCGTCGCCTTCCGTGGCAGCCAGGGCCGAGCGGGCGTCGCTGCGAGCCACGATCACCAGATCGGCACCGGCGTCGCGGGCGGCCACGGCAGCGCGCATGCGGGCCAGGGCTTCGTCGCGATTGACCACCTCGCGCACGCCGGTGTGACCGCAGCGCTTGGGGGCCAACTGGTCCTCGAGCATGATTCCGGCAAAGCCGGCGCGGGCGAACTGGATCACCGTGCGCTGCACATTGGCAACGTTGCCATGGCCGGTGTCGCCATCGCCGATCACCGGAATTGACACGGCCCCCGTGATGTTGCGGCCCTGATCGAGCATTTCACTCACCGTGAGCAGACCGGTGTCGGGCAGGGCCGCCCGCGCCGCCGCCACCGAAAAGCCGCTCATGAACGTGAGCCCAAAGCCCGCCTGCTCGACCAGCCGGGCCGACAACGCGTCAAAGCAGCAGGGCATCTGCAGGCAACCGTGGCCCGCCAGCAGCTGGCGCAGGCGCTGGGCTGGTGCGGTGCGATCAGCAACCATCGTCCAACGGGCTGTTCAAGCCGAAGCTGTCGAAATCATGGTCGCAACGCTGCCGTCGCAATGTTGAAGACCTGGCTTGCGTTCAAGACCTGGCTAGAAGATTTGGAGTCTGAGCATCACAGCTTTCGCTATGGCGCATACATTGCGATCTAGCGACTCGACCGCAGCGCCATGGCCGGCGACCAACCCCGGGTCACGATCCTGGGGGCAGGGGTGGCTGGCCTGACAGCAGCCCTGGCCCTGCGCCGGCGGGCCGGGCTCGAGCAGGTGCGGGTTCTGGAGCGCGACCACCCGGGTCAGCACCGCCCTGGTCACGGCCTGCTGCTGATGCCCAACGGCGTCAAAGCCCTGCAGGGCCTCGGACTGGCGCCGGTGCTCGACGGCCAACGGGCGCTGACGGCCGCGATTCTGCAGAGCGACACCGGCACCGTGGTGCACCGCGAACCGCTGGACGAGATCTATTGCCTGACTCGACTGGCCCTGGTGGAGAGCCTGAGCCAGCAGCTGCCGGCCGACAGTGTCCAACGGGGCTGCGGCGTCAGTGGTGTTGAGCTGGCGCCATCGCTGCAGCTCAACTTCATCGATGGCCACACCGAACGGCTCGATGCCGAGCACGACCTGCTGATCGGAGCCGAAGGCATCCGCTCAGCGCTGTGCCAGGCGCTCAATCCTGGTTTTGAGCGTTCGTCAAGCCGGGTGTTCGAGGTGGTGACCTCGAGCGAACGACCCGACCTGGCCTCGTTGCTGGGATCGCAGTTCATCAAGACCCTGTTTCCGTCGCGCGGCCTGGCCTTCGGGCTCCTGGCCCCGAGCGCGACACGGGTGATCGGTTTTCTGCAGTTCGACACCCACCGCCATGCCCCGCCGGCGGACACCTCACCCCAGGCCCTGGCCCGCTTCGTCACCGCGCTGATGGCCGATGCGCCGGAGCCGGTGAGCAGTTATCTGCAACAGGCCGACTGGCAGAACGCCCATCTGTGGCGTCCGGTCGATGCCGATCTGCCGCCGCAGCTGAGTGCTGGCCGTGCCGTGTTGATCGGAGATGCCGCCCATCCACTGCTGCCGTTCACCAGCCAGGGCGTGAGTGCAGCCCTGGAAGACGCCGTGCTGCTCGCCGATGCCGTGGCGATGGCACGGGCGGATCAGCGCCCCCTCGCCGACGTGCTCAGCGGGCTGATGCACGACCGCCGGCGCGATCTCGAACCCACGCTGCAGGGGGGGGGGCGCGCCATCTTGACCGCGTTCGTCGATCCACCGCAGGTCACCACCCTGCCCTACGTCGATGGCAGCGACTCGCCGCTCGATGAGCACCTGCGCCTACCGCCCAACACCCTGATCGATCTGTTCCGTGTGCTGGATCGCAACGGCAGCGGCACGCTCGAGCCCCCCGAATGGCGCCGGCTGCTCGAGCTGCTGGCGCTGCCGGCCGAGCTGCAGCGCGAGCTGTTTGCGGCGATCGATGTCGATCACGACCGCTGCTTCAGCTACAGCGAGCTGGTCCAGGCCCTGGCGAGCCAGGGGCTCGACACGCGGATCAAGCAACGTCTGCGCACCCTGCTCACCCCACGCGGCATCAACCAGCGTCACCGTCAGGCCACCCTGCTGGAGCTGCTGCGCCAATGCGACAGCGACGGCGACGGCCAGCTCGATGGCGACGAGTTTTGCTCAGCCCTGGCGCTGCTGGGGGTGGCGAGCAACCGCGATGCAGCGACGACCCGCTTCAACGAACTCGACCGCGATGGCAACGGCCGTCTCAACCTGCCTGAGCTGGCCGAGGCCATCGAGCTGATCGGCGCCGCTGATCCCGACCCGCTGTTCAGCCATGGGGCGATCAACCGGCCGCTGCTGCGCCAACTGGCCTTCAATTACCGCTGGGCCACCCATGGCGAGGGTGTGATCCCACTGACCGCTGCCGAATCGGATTTTGCGGTGGCCGCTGTGATCCGCGACGCGATCGCCAGCCACGCCAGCGATGGCTACCTCTGCTACGGGCCTGCGGCTGGATTGCCGCTGCTGCGCGAAACCGCCGCCGAACACCTCAGCCGCCGCCATGGCCTCAGCCTCGAGCCCGATCGGGTCATGGTCTGCGATGGAGCCGCCTCAGCCCTGTTTCTCGTGGCCCGCACACTGCTCGAACGCGGCGAT
>VGQR01000293.1 GCA_016882345.1 Cyanobacteria bacterium K_DeepCast_35m_m2_023 | reverse complement strand
TCGCTGCGGGTTTTGATCAGTTGCAGCCCCGTCGTCGCATCAAAGGCGCCCGCTGCATACAGGGCGACCAGTTCCCCGGCGCTGTGGCCGGCCACCAGTTGGGCGCTGCGTCCTTGCGCCTTGAGCCCGTCGACCAGCAGGCTCTCGACCACGAACAAGGCCGGCTGGGTGTTGCGCGTGTCGTTGAGGTCGCCCTCGCCCTCGCCGTTGCAGATGGCCAGCAGATCCCGCCCCAGCAGCTCGCTCGCGGCGGCAAAGCGCTCGCGGGCCCCCGGCAGATCCAGCACGCCGGCGGCCATGCCCACCTTCTGTGACCCCTGGCCGGGAAACACCCAGGCATTGCCCATGGGCCTTGGCTCCTGCTGACAGTGGCAGGAGACTAGGGCTCAGCTCGGCCCGCTCCAGCGCAACAGCGCCGCACCCCAGCTGAGACCGGCACCAAAGCCGCTGCTGGCCAGCAGGTGACTGGCCTGCACCCGCCCGTCGCGCACCGCCTCATCGAGCATCAGGGGGATCGTGGCCGCCGAGGTGTTGCCGTAGTGGGCCAGGTTGCTCAACACCCGCTCCTGCGGCACGGAAAACCGTTCGGCGACGGCATCGAGAATGCGCTGGTTGGCCTGGTGCAGCAGCAACCAATCGAGGGCATCGGCGGGTGTGTCGGTGGCCTCGAGCAGCTCGCCCAGGATGGCCGGCACTTCGCGCACGGCAAATTTGTAGACCTCCTGCCCATTCATCTGGATCGGTGCAAAGCCGCCGCGCTGGGTGCTGACCTCGGCCAGCAACTCCTGGCGCTGGTCGGTCTGGGCCAGGGTCAGACAGGCATTGCGGCTGCCATCGCTGCGCATGCGAAAACCCAGCAGGCCGCTCTGCTCGGCAGGGCAAGCCTCCACCGCAACGGCGCCGGCCCCGTCCCCAAACAACACGCAGGTGCGCCGGTCGTCCCAGTCGACCCAGCGGCTCAGCTGGTCGGCGCCGATCACCAGGGCGCGCCGCATCGACCCGGTCGCCAGGTATTGGCCGGCCGTGATCAGGGCAAACAGAAAGCCGCTGCAGGCGGCGGTGAGGTCAAACGCCACGGCGTTGTTGGCCCCCAGGGCCGCCTGGATGCGGGGTGCCGTGCCGAACAGATCATCAGGGCTCGAGGTGGCCAACACGATCAGGTCGACCTGATCGGCCTGCCAGCCGGCGCGGTCCAGGCAAGCCTGGGCAGCCCGGGTGGCCAGGGTGCTTAGCCCTTCATCGGGGCCGGCAAGGCGACGGGCGGTGATGCCGGTGCGGGTGCGGATCCAGTCATCGTTGGTCTCGACCCGGGCGCTCAGGGCGTCGTTGCTGACGCTGGCTGTGGGGACGGCGCTGCCGCAACCCACCAGTGCCATGCCCTGCAACAACGATGGGCTCACGGGCCATCCACGGTTGGGCTCAGTCAACCACAGGCGCTACGGGAGAGCGCATGCAAATTGTCCATGACCCCGTGGCTGGCGGCCGAGTGGGCCAGGCGCAGCGCGCTCAGCACCGACAGGGCCTTGCTGCTGCCATGGCCGATGACGCAGACGCCATCGACGCCGAGCAGCAGGGCACCGCCGTGCTCGGCATGGTCGAGACGTTTCTTGATGCGGCGCAGGTTGCCGATCAGGAAGGCCGAGCCCACCTTGCCGCGGCGGCCTCGGGGCAGCTCGGCCTTGATCACATCGAGCAGCACGCTGCCGACGCTCTCGAGGAACTTCAGCAGCACATTGCCGGTGTAGCCGTCGCAGACCACCACATCGAATTCGCCCGAGAGGATGTCGCGCCCCTCGCAGTTGCCGGCGAAATGAAAGCGGGTCTCGTCCGCCAGCAGTGGATAGGTGCGCAGGCAGAGGTCATTGCCCTTGCACTCTTCTTCGCCGATGTTGACCAGACCGATGCGGGGTTGGCCCACCTGCAGCACGTCGTGGCTGTAGATGCTGCCCAGCAGGGCCCACTGCAACAACCATTCGGGCTTGCAGTCCATGTTGGCGCCGACATCGAGCACCAGCACTTGCTGCTCAGGATCCTTGGTCGGGAACAGGGCGCCGATGGCGGGTCGGTCGATGCCCTTGAGGCGACCGAGGCGAAAGATCGCCGAGGCCATCACGGCACCCGAATTGCCCGCCGAATAGACGGCTGTGGCCCGGCCTTCCTTGACCAGGTCCATGGCCTTGTTGATGCTGGCGTCGCGCTTCTTGCGCACCACCGTGGCCTCCTCGTTCATGCCCACCGAGGGGCCGCTGGGCACCAGGTCGATCAGGCCGCGCTCGATGGCGGTGTCGAGCTGGTCTTGCAGGTTCATGGCCGTGACCGCCTCCTGGAGGCGGTCGCTTTCGGCCACGAACCGCACCCGCAGGGGCAGCCGTTCGACCGCCTGCAGGCATCCCTCCAAAATCGGACCTGGGGCGTAATCACCCCCCATGCCATCAACGGCAACCCAGAGTCGGTCGGCATCGTTGATGGGCGAATCCTCGCCAGGACCGCCGAGGCCCCGCTGCAGGCGCCGCAGCGGATCGAAGACCAGCGGCTCCAGCACCGAGCCAGCCATGCTGCCGGCGCCAGACACCACCGAGCCAGCCACCGAACCGGCCCCGGACACCATCGAACCGGCCATCGAACCGGCGGCGCCGGCCACGTTGCCCGCCACCCCGGCTGCCGAGGTGGCGGTGTCGACCAGGGTGGTCACCGCCGCATTGCGGCGATACCAAATGACCAACCGGCGAATGGTCCGGTTGGGTTTGCTGCGGCGACCGGCCTGGCCGCTCAGTTCAGGATCCTTCGGGGCCAACGGCGTCAACGATGCGCTGGAACAGATACCCGGTGCCCCGAGCTGTGAGGATCAGCTCGGGGTTGGCCGGATCGTCTTCCAGTTTGGAGCGCAGCCGGGAGATATGGACATCGACCACGCGGGTGTCGACGTGACGCTCGGGGGTGTATCCCCAGACCTCCTTGAGAATTTCGCCACGGCTGAACGGTTCGCCCGAACGGCTGACCAGCAGCTCGAGCAGGCTGAATTCCATGCCGGTGAGGCGGATGCGTTCGTCAGCCCGGTAGACCTGACGCTTGTTGGTGTCAATGCGCAGGTCGCCGACGCTGATCACCCCGGAGTTGGGGATGCCGGCCACCGACTCCTTGTCGACCCGGCGCAACACGCAGCGAATCCGGGCTTCGAGCTCCTTGGGGCTGAACGGCTTGACGACGTAATCGTCGGCGCCCAGCTCAAGGCCGGTGATGCGGTCCGCCACGTCACCCAAGGCGGTGAGCATCACGATCGGCACGTCCGATTCTTTGCGCAGCTCCTGGCAGACGCCGTAGCCGTCGAGTTTCGGCATCATCACGTCGAGCACCACCAGGTCGGGAGTGCACTGGTGAAAAGCGTCGAGAGCCTCTTCGCCATCGCAGGCTGTGACCACCCGGTAGCCGATCATCGACAGGCGGGTTTCCAGGATCCGGCGAATGCTCGCCTCGTCGTCGACGACAAGGATCGTTTCTTTGGCGGGAGGAGAAGCCGTCATCGCGGCGGCGTGGCGTTACAACGGATCCGATCTACTGAAAAGGCCTGGGGGGGCATTCGTTACCTG
>VGQR01000292.1 GCA_016882345.1 Cyanobacteria bacterium K_DeepCast_35m_m2_023 | reverse complement strand
CGCGGCGGTGGTGGCCCAGATCGAGGCTGCCGGTGGGCGCGCCTGGAGCTACCAGGCCAACGTGGCCGATGAAGAGCAGGTTGAAGCCATGGTCAAGGCCGTGCTAACGCGCGAAGGCCGGCTGGACGTGCTGGTCAACAACGCCGGCATCACCCGCGACGGCCTGTTGATGCGCATGAAGAGCGCCGACTGGCAGAGCGTGATCGACCTCAACCTCACCGGCGTGTTTCTGTGCACCCGCGCCGTGAGCCGCACGATGCTCAAGGCCCGCACCGGCCGCATCATCAACATCACCTCGGTGGTGGCCCTGTTTGGCAACGCCGGCCAGGCCAACTACAGCGCTGCCAAAGCCGGCGTCATCGGTCTGACCCGCAGCAACGCCGCTGAATTCGCGGCCCGCGGTGTCACGGTCAACGCCGTTGCGCCCGGTTTCATCGAGAGCGACATGACCAAGGATCTCGAGCAAGAGCCGATCCTGGCGTCGATCCCCATGGGCCGCATGGGCAGCGTTGCCGAGGTGGCCGGCGCCGTGCGTTTTTTGGCTGCCGATCCGGCGGCCGCCTACATGACCGGCCAGGTGCTGCAGGTCGACGGCGGCATGGTGATGCGCTGATCGACGCCCGGATTTAGCTGTCGCCGCTGGGGGCGGGCGCCTGCCCGCTCAACTCGTCGCGCAGCTTGCGAATGCGTTGCAGCAACCGCAGCCGGCGGCTGCGGGCGGTCACGGTCAGGTACACCCGGATCGGTACGTAGACCAGGGCCATGGCCAGCCCTAGCCCCGTGATGGCGATAAAGACCACGGGGTTGGCCGCTGTCATGACGGGCCCCAGGGCCTCTTCGGCGGCCGATTCGATGGCGCTTTGCAGCAGGTCCTCCATGGGCCGACCCTATCGAGGGTGGCCAGCCCGCGCATCCTGACGGGTCCCCTGATTCGGCTTTCCCCACCAGCGGCGGGACGCACCCCCATGGGACGCTGGGGCTGTTGCCGTCTGTTTGTATCGGTCCATGGCCAAGCTGATCCGCTTCTCTGACCAGTCGCGTGCAGCGCTCGAACGGGGCGTCAACGCCCTTGCCGATGCGGTCAAGGTCACCATCGGCCCCCGCGGCCGCAACGTGGTGCTCGAGAAGAAATTCGGCGCTCCCGACATCGTCAACGACGGCGTCACCATCGCTAATGAGATTGAACTGGAGGATCCGTTCGAAAACCTGGGCGCCAAGCTGATGCAGCAGGTCGCCTCCAAGACTAAGGACACCGCCGGTGACGGCACCACCACCGCCACGGTGCTGGCCCAGGCCCTGGTGCGCGAAGGTCTGCGCAATGTGGCCGCCGGTGCCAGTCCGATCGTGCTGCGCAAGGGCATGGACAAGGCCGTGGCCCAGGTGGTCGCGGGCCTGCAGCAGCGAGCCCAGGCGGTTGCCGGTGACGCGATCCGTCAGGTGGCGACAGTCAGCTCCGGCGGTGATGGCGAGATCGGTCAGATGATCGCTGAAGCCATGGTCAAGGTCTCTGCCGATGGGGTGATCACCGTCGAAGAGAGCAAGAGCCTGGCCACCGAGCTTGAGGTCACCGAGGGCATGGCCTTTGACCGCGGCTATGCCTCGCCCTATTTCGTGACCGATCAGGACCGGCGCGAGTGCGTCTTCGAGAGCCCGTTGATCCTGATCACCGACCGCAAAATCAGCGCCGTGGCCGACCTGGTGCCCGTGCTCGAAGCGGTCAGCCGCAGCGGTCGCCCGCTGCTGATCATCGCCGAGGACATCGACGGTGAAGCCCTGGCCACCCTGGTGGTCAACAAGAACCGCGGCGTGCTCAACGTTGCCGCGGTCAAGGCCCCCGGTTTTGGCGACCGCCGCAAGGCGATGCTTGCCGACATGGCGATCCTGACCGGCGCCACCCTGGTTAGCGAAGACCGGGCCATGAGCCTCGACAAGGTTGGCCTGGCCGATCTGGGCAGCGCCCGCAGCGTCACGATCACGAAGGACAGCACCACCCTCGTTGCCACCGGTGAGCAGCAGGGGGCGGTCAGCGACCGGGTGGCTTCGATCAAGCGCGAGCTTGAAGCCACCGATTCCGATTACGACAAGGAAAAGCTCAACGAACGCATTGCCAAGCTCGCCGGCGGTGTTGCAGTGATCAAGGTCGGCGCTCCGACCGAAACCGAACTCAAGAACCGCAAGCTGCGCATTGAGGATGCCCTCAACGCCACCCGCTGTGCCATCGAGGAGGGCATCATCGCCGGCGGCGGAACCAGCCTGCTCGAGCTGGCGTCGTCACTCGATGGACTGGCCGCTGGCCTTCAGGGCGACGAGCGCACCGGCGTGGCGATTGTGCAACGTGCCCTGAGCGAGCCTGTGCGTCAGATTGCGGCCAACGCCGGTGCCGACGGGGCGGTGGTGGCCGCCGAGATCCAGCGCCAGGGCAAGGGCTACAACGCCCAGACCGGTGCCTATGAAGACCTGCTGGCCGCCGGCATCCTCGATCCCGTCAAGGTGGTGCGCTTGGCCCTGCAAGACGCGGTCTCCATCGCCGGGTTGCTGATCACGACCGAGGCGGTGATCGCCGACAAGCCCGAGCCGCCGGCACCTCCTGCCGGTGGTGGCGCTATGGATGGCATGGGTGGAATGGGCGGCATGGGCGGCATGGGCATGCCCGGCATGATGTGAGTCCCAAGGGGGGGCACGTGCCAACCCTTGATCAGCCCCCGGCGTTCAGCTGGGGGCTTTGGTTTTGATGGCCTTGCAGTAGGCGGCCACCTGCAGGTCGATGCCGGTGATGGCGGTGCCCACCACCACCGCATCAGCCCCCATGCTCAGGGCCTGACAGGCCTGGTCGCTGCTGGCGATCCCGCCTTCACAGATCAGGCTCACCGCCGAAGGCAGGGCGCGGCGCAACCCTGGCAACAGCTCCCAGCCGGGAGGCTTGAGGGCCGCTGTGGCTTCGGTGTAGCCGTAGAGCGTGGTGCCGACCCAGTCGCAACCGAGTTCGGCGGCGCGCACCCCGTTGGCGACGCTGTCGATGTCTGCCATCAGTGGAGCTCCGAGCTCGCTGCGCGCTCGCGCAATCAAGGTGGCCAGATCCTGGCCATCGGGCCTGTGTCGTTCGGTGGCATCGAGGGCGATGACATCGGCGCCGGCAGCCCAGACCGCCCTGATCTCTTGCCAACCCGGGGTGATGTAGACGGGGCTATCGGAGAAGGTTCGCTTCCACAGGCCGATGATGAGGGCTTCTGGACAGCGCCGCCTGACCGCTCCAATGTTTTCAGGGCTCTCAAGGCGGACGCCGCTGGCCCCGTTGCCCAGGCTGGCGGCCGCCATGGCCGCGATCACCTCGGGATCGCGCAGTGGCGACCCCTCAGGTGCCTGAACCGAAACGATCAGTCCTTGCGGACGGGTGACAGCGACCATCTCAGGCCGCGTCGCTGTGCAGCCAGGCGCGCAGGCCAGCCAGATTGGCCGGTGGCGGGGCCGGAGAGGCCACAGCGGGCTTGTCGGTGGCCAGCGTCTGAGGGGTGATCAGCTCGGGCAGTTGCCAGGGATCGTTCTCTGGCTGCAGAACACCAGCTGGGGCAACACCCTTGGGGGCACTG
>VGQR01000291.1 GCA_016882345.1 Cyanobacteria bacterium K_DeepCast_35m_m2_023 | reverse complement strand
TGAGCAACGGCACTCCCTCGGTTTGTGAGACCGCCACCAGCAGGCGATCAAACGGGTCCCTGTGGAACCAGGGCAGCGCTTGCAGCGCGATCACCTGCTCCGCCGTGATCGGCAGCTCACTGAAGCCATTGGCCCGCAGCCCCTGGCGCAATGCCAAGGCATCGACCTGAAAGTCAGGCCGCCTCAGCGACGCCTTGATCGCCACCTCCCACAGGCTGACCACACTGAACATCACGGGTTGATCCGGGTTGTTCAGGGGCTCGGCCAAACCTGCGGGCAGCCGCTGTGGGTCGACCGCCCACCACAGCAGCAGCTGGGTATCGAGCAGCCAGGGCTCCTGCCCTGTCATCAGCGCTCAAACATGGCCGCGATCTCAGCCTCAAAATCAGCTTTGAGGGCAGCGGTCACGACGGCCTGACCATGCAGAAAGCCGGCCTGGCGGGGGCGACGCTGGTCCTGCACCGGCATCAACCGCACCAGCGGCCGGCCGGCCTTGGCAATCACCACCTCCTCACCCGCCAGGGCCTGCTGCACGTAGCGGGAGAGGTGGGTTTTGGCGTCGTGGAGATTGACCTGCATTCGCCTAGCTTAGTCAAGTTTGCGGCTCAGTCAGATCTCCTCAGGACCACGTTGTTTGCCGCCTGGTCCGCCGCCCTGCCAACGCGGCTCAGGCAACTGGATGCCGTAGCGGCCATAGAGCGCGCACATCTCGGCCATGTGGCTGCGGCGTGAGCCTGGGACCTGCGGGCTTCTGCTGCTGGGCCAGCGCTGTCTGCGGTGCAGCAAGGAACAGCGAAGTCAGCAACGCGACGAGGGGACTCAGTCGAAATAGATGGGTCATGGCTCTGGGATCAACGCCAATCCCGGGATGAAGCGCTGGGTCGTCAGCGACGATGCAGAGGCGCGGCCGCCTGCGTTCTGCCATGACTCCAGCCATCCCCAACCGGCCCGAGGTGGCGTTTATCGGCCTGGGGGCGCTCGGAAGCCCGATGGCGACCAACCTGCTGAACGCTGGCTTTGCATTGCAAGTGCACAACCGCACGGCTGCCGCCGCTAAACCACTGCTGGCAGCCGGGGCCGGCTGGGCATCTGATCCCGCTGCAGCGGCGGCCCGCGCCGAGCTGCTGTGCCTGTGCCTGAGCGATGACGCCGCCGTGCTGGCGGTGCTCGATGCCGCACAGGCGGGCCTGCGGCCAGGCAGCCTGGTGATCGACTTCTCGACACTCAGCCCGGCCACCAGCCAGGCCGCGGCGGCCCAGCTGCACCAACGCGGGGTGGCCTACATCGACGCGCCGGTCACCGGCGGCACCGAGGGCGCCCGGGCCGGCACCCTGTCGGTGCTGGTGGGCGCCGCAGCAGCTGACCTGGAGCGGGCGCGGCCCATCCTCGAAGCCGTGGGCAACCGCATCAGCCACCTGGGCCCCGTTGGGGCTGGCCAGCAGGCCAAGGCGGTCAACCAGGTGCTGGTGGCGGGCAGCTACGGGGCCGTGGCCGAAGCGCTGGCCCTGGGCCAGAAGCTCGGCCTGCCAATGGACACGTTGCTGGCAGCCCTCAGGCCGGGAGCAGCCGGGTCCTGGGCCCTCGAGCACCGGGCCGACGCCATGCTGGCGCGCACTTACCCGCTGGGATTCAAGCTGTCGCTGCATCGCAAGGATCTGGCCATCGCCCTGAGCCAGGGGGTGGCGCTGCCGCTGTGCGAACGCATCGCGGCAATCGAAGACGCCCTGATCGCCGCAGGCTTGGGTGACGCCGATGTCTCAGCCCTGGCCGAATGGTTCAGGGGCTGAGCTGGGTGCGATCGCTCACCACCCGCACCCGTTTGGTGGCGGTGACGATGCCCTGGGGGTGCACCAGCAGCACCGCCCAGGTCTGTTCCCCCGGGGTGTAGGGGGCCTGCACAGTCTTGAACAGCCCCCCGCCCCCCAGGGCCCCAAGCTCGACCCGCGGCATGGCCATCGCCTTGGTCTCGCGGCTGCTCAACCCCAGCAGCCCGCCGGCGACCACGGCACCGTCGAGCGGTTCATCGAACACCACATCGACGTCGTAGCGCTGGCCGGTCAGCACGGCATCGGGGATCTGCAGGCTGACCGGCAAATCAGAGTCACCACTGCGCAGGATGGTCTGCTCGCGCAGCACCGTCTGGGAGGTGATGCGGCCAGCACTGCTGTTCAGGGCCAGCCACTGGCGGGCATCGAGGCGAAAGGTCTTGCCCCCCTGGGCATGGGTGCCCTTGATCAGGACTTCGACCGTTTGGCGGCCGTCGCGCAGGTTGGGCCCCGGGGTCAGGGTCCAGCTCGCATCGGGAAACTGCTTCAGCAAGGCCTTGCGGCGCAGCTCGACCAAGGCCGGATCGAGCCCCGGACCAGCATCGAGCAGGCCGCCGAGGGCCGCGCCGCCCTCCGAGAGGGCGAGGGCGAGGGCCTGCAACTGAGTCGTGCTGGGCGGGGCGGCCCAGGCCGGCGCCACGGCGCCAGTGACGGTCATCGCCCCCAGCAGCACAGCGCCCCAGCGTCCAGCCCAGGCGTGCACCAGGCGTGAGAGACGGCTCTGGCGCAGCATTGGGGTGGGTGCGGATCAGCACCCTTAGGTTAGGCGCCACCACGGGGTGTGTCTCCCACTACCGACCATGCCGAGGCTTTTGATCGCCGCCAGTGGCACCGGCGGGCACCTGTTCCCCGCCCTGGCCGTCGCCGACGCGCTGCCGCCGTCCTGGCAGGTGCAGTGGCTGGGGGTCCCCGACCGCCTCGAGCGCGAGCTGGTGCCGTCGCACTACCCCCTGCACACCGTCAACGCCGGGGGGTTGCAGGGGCGGGGGCTGTGCAAGCTGTGGAACCTGCTGCAGCTGTTGCGCGCCACCCTGGTGGTCCAACGCCTGCTGCAGCGCGAGGGCATCGACGCGGTGTTCAGCACGGGGGGCTACATCGCCGCACCGGCGATCGTCGCCGCCCGTTGGCGCGGCATTCCGGTGGTGTTGCACGAGAGCAATGCGATCCCCGGCCGGGTGACGCGGCTGCTGGGGCGCCACTGCACCCGCCTGGCCCTGGGCTTGGCCGCCGCCGCCGAACGCCTGCCCCAGGGCCAGCCGCTGCTGACCGGCACCCCCGTGCGCGCCGAGATCCTACGCGAGGCCCCACTGCCCGACTGGGCGCCGCCGGGCAACGGCCCCCTGCTGCTGGCCATGGGGGGCAGCCAGGGGGCTGTGGGTCTCAACCGCATGCTGCGCCCCCTGCTGCCGCGGCTGGTGGCGGCCGGGTGCCGCGTCGTGCTGCTGAGCGGCAACAACGACCCCGAGGCAGGCCAACCGTTGCCCGCGGCCCTGGCGGACGCGGTGGTCGAGCGCCCCTTTGCCGACGCCGGCGCCATGGCGGGGCTGCTGCAGCACGCCGATCTGGCGATCAGCCGCAGCGGCGCCGGCGCCCTGAGCGAACTAGCCGCCTGCGGCACCCCGGCGATTCTGGTGCCCTATCCGGCCGCCGCCGACAAGCACCAGGACGCCAACGCCGCCGCCGCCGCCGCCCTGGGTGCGGCCGTGATCGTGTGGCAGCACGCGCCCCACGACCCCCCGCTCGAGCTGGCCCTGTGGCGGCTGTTGG
>VGQR01000290.1 GCA_016882345.1 Cyanobacteria bacterium K_DeepCast_35m_m2_023 | reverse complement strand
CCTGGTGACCTACGGCTTGGTCGCGGGTGATGTGACTCCGATTGAAGAGATCGGCATCATCGGCGCCAAAGAGATGTATCGCTCGCTCGGCGTGCCCCTGGATGCCATGGCTGAGTCGGTTCGCGAGATGAAGAACGTGGCCATGGGCCTGCTCACCGGCTCTGACGCCGAGGAAGCCGGTTTCTACTTCGACTACGTCGTCGGCGCCCTCTCCTGAGGCTGCTCGTCACGCTGATCCCCATCCACGTCTAACCAGCAGAACTCATGCAAGACGCCATCACCAACGTCATCAACCAGGCAGATGTTCAGGGCCTGTACCTGGACGGTTCGGCCATGGGCCGCCTCGAGCAGTACTTCGCCAGCGGCGAACTGCGGGTCCGTGCTGCTGCCACCATCAGTGCCAATGCATCGGCCATCATCAAGGATGCCGTGGCCAAGTCGCTGCTGTACTCGGACATCACCCGTCCCGGCGGCAACATGTACACCACCCGTCGCTACGCGGCTTGCATCCGCGATCTTGACTACTATCTGCGCTACGCCACCTACGCCATGTTGGCTGGTGACACGTCGATCCTCGACGAGCGTGTTCTGAACGGCCTCAAGGAGACCTACAACTCTCTTGGTGTGCCCATCGGTGCCACCGTTCAGTCGATTCAGGCCATGAAAGAAGTCACTGCTTCGCTGGTTGGTCCTGATGCCGGTCGCGAAATGGCCGTCTACTTCGACTACATCTGCTCCGGTCTCGGCAACTGATCGCCGCTCCAGCCCTTCCTGAGGACCCTCCATGCGGCTTTTCAAAATCACCGCCTGCATCCCCTGCCCCGAAAAGGTGCGCAGCCAGCGCGAATTGCAGAACACCTACTTCACCAAGTGGGTGCCCTATGAGAGCTGGTTTGCTGAGCAACAGCGCATCATGAAACAAGGCGGCAAGATCCTCAAGGTCGAACTGGCCACAGGCCGTCGCCAACAAAATTGCGGCAACTGAGACCTGTTCCCAGGCTTCACAACAACCCGGCACTGCCGGGTTTTTTTGTGCCCGCCCATTTTTGTGGCAGACCCTCGACAACGGCGCCGCCTTGTCCGTGAATGGGGGGTCTGAATCGTGGCGCGACCGTTGCAGAGCACGGCTTCCCCAACCGGTGACAAAGGCAAGGCGTCCAAGTCCTCGGTGCTGACACTGCCGCTTCCCTGGCATCTGTGGCCTGCTGAAGCCAGGCTGCTGCTGGCGATGGTGGGCCTATGGAGCGTGGTGGGTTTGTTGGTGCTCACCTCGGCCAGTTGGTGGGTGGCCGAACGGGAGATGGGGGATGCCGCCTACTACCTGAAGCGGCAGCTGATCTGGATGGTGGCCAGCTGGGGCCTGCTGTGGCTGGGCATTCGCACAAGCCTGCGGCGTTGGGTGCAGCTGGCCGCACCTGCCCTGATTCTCGGTTGTGTGTTGGTGGGCGCCACGCTGGTGATGGGCAGCACCGTCAACGGCGCCAGCCGCTGGCTGGTGCTTGGCCCGGTCCAGTTGCAACCATCCGAACTGGTGAAACCGTTCGTGGTGCTTCAGGGCGCTGCCCTCTTTGCCCATTGGCGCCGCAGCAGCGCTGACCAAAAGATGCTGTGGCTGGGGGTCTTTGGGGCGCTGATCCTGCTGATTCTCAAACAACCCAACCTGAGCACCGCCGCACTCACCGGCATGCTGCTGTGGCTGATGGCCCTGGCCAGCGGCATCTCCCTGCCCTTGCTGCTGGGGACCGCCGGTGCCGGTGGTGTGGTCGGCATTGCCAGCATCCTCAGCAACGACTACCAACGGGCGCGTGTGACGTCGTTTCTGAACCCCTGGCGCGATGCCCAGGGCGACGGTTACCAATTGGTGCAGAGCCTGATGGCCATCGGCTCGGGCGGTGTGCTGGGCGAAGGCTTCGGCCTGTCGACGCAGAAACTGCAATACCTGCCCATTCAATCAACCGACTTCATCTTTGCGGTCTTCGCTGAAGAATTCGGCTACGTCGGCTCCGTTGCCCTGCTGCTGTTCCTGCTGTTGTTCGGCTTCGTCGGACTGCGGGTGGCCGTGGCCTGCCGCAGCAACCAGGGGCGGCTCGTCGCGATCGGCTGCACGACCCTGCTGGTGGGCCAGTCGATTCTCAACATCGCGGTGGCCACCGGCGCCATGCCCACAACCGGCCTGCCGCTGCCGCTGATCAGCTACGGCGGCAACTCGCTGATGGCATCGCTGTTGATCTGCGGTCTGTTGATTCGCTGCAGCCTCGAATCGAGCGGCCTGACCGGAGGGCGCCAACGCTCAGCCCGTGCGGCCCGCTAGCTCGATAAGCTGCCGGCTTGAGCGCAAGGCTTGTGGGCACGGTGATGGCAGGCCTGACAGCCCAATTCGCGGATTGGGCCCGCAGCGGTGAGCACTTGCTGCAGAGCTCGCTCGCGGCCCCCGGCCCCCTGACCTTGGTGCTGGTGTTTACAGCCGGCCTGCTGACCAGCCTGGGTCCCTGCTCGCTGTCGCTGCTGCCAGTCACCCTGGCCTACCTGGCTGGATTTGGCGGTCGGCAACCGGCCTGGCAACGGAGCCTGGCCTTCGTGGCCGGAGTCGTGCTGGCGCTGATCGCCCTCGGACTGAGCAGTGCCCTGCTCGGCCGCATCTATGGGCAGGTTCCAGGGCTCGTGCCGGTTGTGGTGGCGCTGCTCACGGTGGTCATGGGCCTGCAGCTGCTGGGGGTCCTGCGACTGCGTCTGCCCCAGGGTCCGGATCCAGAGCGCTGGCGCACGGCGGTGCCCGCCCCGTTGGCCCCGCTGGCGGCCGGATTGGCCTTTGGCCTGGCCGCGACCCCCTGCACCACACCGGTGCTGGCTGTGCTGCTGGGCTGGATGGCCCAGGCCGGCAAACCCCTGGTCGGCGCCCTGCTGCTGGCGAGCTTTGGCGCCGGGCAAGTGATGCCGCTGCTGCTGGCCGGGACCGCCGCCGCCAGCCTGCCATCGCTGCTTAACCTGCGCGCCGCCGGCCAGTGGGTGCCCCCGATCAGCGGCGTGCTGCTGCTGGCAACAGGCGGTCTGACCCTGGCTGCCTACTGGCCATGAAGAGCGCCCAACGGCTGGTCGCGCTGCTTTCGGATCTGCGCCTGGCGATCGTGCTGCTGGTGGTGATCGCCGTCTGCAGTGGCATTGGAACGGCGATCCCCCAGCAGGAGAGTGAAGCCTTCTACCAACAGCGCTATGACGCCGATCCCTGGCTCGGTCTGATCAACGGAGGCTGGATTCTGAAGCTGGAGCTCGACCATGTGTACTCCAGCACCTGGTTTTTGGCTCTGCTGGCCGCCCTGGCGCTGGCGCTGCTGCTGTGCAGCTGGCGGCGACAGTGGCCCGCCCTGCAAACAGCGCTGCGCTGGGTCGACTACAGCCAGCCTCGTCAGCTCAGCAAGCTCAGCGTCGCTGAAACCCTCGATCTGGCCGAGGCCGGCCAGGGCCTAGACCACCTCGAAACCCTGCTGCGCCAGCAGGGTTGGCAACTGAAGCGGCAGGACGGGCGTCTGGCGGCCCGCCGCGGTGTTCTAGGCCGTGTCGGCCCTCTGCTGGTTCACGCCGGCATGGTGGTGCTGATG
>VGQR01000289.1 GCA_016882345.1 Cyanobacteria bacterium K_DeepCast_35m_m2_023 | reverse complement strand
GGCAAAACCACCCTGCTGACCCTGATCGGCGGCCTACGCCACGGCCAGGGCGGCGATCTGCGGGTGCTCGGTCGCCAATTGATCGGTTGCAGCGACCGACAGCTCAGCGAAGCGCGGCGAGACCATGGCTACATCTTCCAGGCCCATAACCTGCACCGCAGCCTGACGGCGCTCGAGAACGTGCGCATGGCCTTAGAGGTGCGCGGCGATCTGACTCGGGCGGCCATGGACCGGCGGGCCGCCGCCATGCTCGAGCAGGTGGGTCTAGCCAGCCAGCGTGACAGCCATCCCGACCAGCTCTCCGGAGGCCAGAAGCAACGGGTCGCGGTGGCCCGGGCCCTGGTGCACAGCCCACCGCTGGTGCTGGCAGACGAACCCACCGCCGCGCTCGATAGCCGTTCGGGCCGCGATGTCGTCGACCTGATGCAGCAGCTGGCCCGCGAACAGCAGAGCACGATCCTGCTGGTGACCCACGACAACCGCATCCTGGACGTGACCGATCGCATCGTGACAATGGAAGATGGTCAGTTGCATGAACCGATGGCACGTCGGGAGGATTCCCAATAGGGTTCGCTCGTTAGCGGTCAGACATCGGTCATGGCGACGGAACGGTTTTTTCTGGAACTCGAGCCGCCGGCAGCAACCAAGGCCGACTGGCCCCATGTGGTGATCGTGGGCGGCGGGTTTGCCGGGCTCCGGGCCACCCACCGGCTGATCGGTCGACCGGTGCGGGTGACGTTGATCGACAAACGCAACTTCAACCTGTTTCAGCCCCTGCTGTATCAGGTGGCCACTGGTTTGGTGGGGCAGGCCGATGTGGCCTCACCGCTGCGGCAAATGGTGGGTCAGGCCCCCAACGTGCAGGTCCTGCTTGGCGAAGTTGAGGAGATTGACGTCAAGGCGAAGCAGATCGTCTTCAACACTCGACACTTCGCCTACGACCATCTGATCCTGGCGGCCGGCTCGGGCAGCAGCTACTTCGGCCACGAGGACTGGCGGCCGATCGCGCCGCCGATGAAAATCCTCGAACACGCCAACGAAATTCGCCGGCGGGTGCTGCTCGCCCTCGAAGAAGCCGAGCAGACCCCAGACCCTGAGCGCAGACGTCTGCTGCAGAGCGTGGCGGTGATCGGCGCCGGTCCCACGGGCTGCGAGCTGGCCGGGTCGCTGGTCGATCTGATGCGCCATGCGATCCAGCGCGACTTCAAACAGCTGCGCGAACAGGACTGCAAGTTAATGTTGATCGACCCGGGCGATCGGGTGTTGCGCGCCATGCATCCCAAGCTGTCGGAAGCAGCGGGCGATTACCTGCAGCGCAGCGGTGTGGAGCTGGTGCTCGGCGGCCGCGTGCAGCAGATCACCGACAGCGAAGTGGTGCTGTCGATCAAAGCGACGGGGGAGGAGCAACACCTGGCAGCGGCAACGGTGTGCTGGACCGCCGGGGTGCGGGCGTCCCATCTGGGCAAGGTGCTGGCCGCCAGCAGTGGTTGTGCGGTTGACAAAGGCGGGCGCGTGATTGTCGAACCGGACTTCTCGATTCCGGGCTACCCAGAGGTGCGCGTGGTGGGCGATCTCTGCTCGTACAGCCACACCACTGACGGCAAACCGTTGCCTGGCATGGCCGGTCCTGCCGTGCAGATGGGGGGCTGGGTCGCCAACGACATCCTGGCCCAGATCGACGGCCAGCAGCATGCTGCTTTCCGCTACAGCGATTTTGGCTCGATGGCGGTGGTCGGACCGATGTATGCGGTTGCCGACCTGCGCGGCCTACGGCTCAGCGGCCTGATCGGCTGGCTGACCTGGGGACTGGCGCACCTGGCCTTCATGCCCGAAATGGAAAATCGACTCAGCCTGCTGCTCAAATGGCTGTGGCAGATCGGCACCCGTGAGCGCGAGTCGCTGTTGATCGTCGGCAACCACAACCAGCACATGGGCGTGGAAGTGGGACTAGAACATCGCGAAACCACAGGCCATGACACAACGTCTCCGATCAATCCAGCGAATCAACCCCCTGCCGAGTCTCCTGTTCATCCTCCTGCTGGGTCTGAACCGTGAAGCGACTGATCAATAGGCCCATGACCAAAGCCAGATAGAGCGAACCGGCAATGCTGAGTGCCACGCTGGCCATCGCCGCTGGCGGTGTCACCGGAACGATGTCACCAAAGCCGGTTGTGGTCAGAGCAACGAAGGCGAAATAGGTGATCCGGGAGAAATCAAGATCCCAGATCAACTCGTTGGCCGCGGCCAAGGGCAACGGCTGCTTCATCACCTGGCCGCTGTGATGGACGAGGTTCTGAAAACTGCCTGGATGCACCGTTTCGAGAACCGTGAGCAGCAGTCCACCACTGAGTCCGAGCAGCAGATAACCGGCGACGGCGCCAGCCAAAACCTCGCCGCCGACGCTCTCCTCACGTCCGAGTAATTTGGTCAATCGCTGCAGACTCCAGAAGACAAATGCAGTCATCAACAGCAAAACCGGAAAGCCGGTGTAAGCAGCGCTTGCTGGCGTAAAGACCCAGACCAGCAAGCAGCCCAATCCGAACAGGCCCAGCAGTTGATACAACTTGGCAGAGCGAGCGGCGGCAGGATCGAAGGCCTGAGGCTTCGATGACAGTCTTGGGATGACCTGTCCCAGCTCAACCAGCAGCAACATCACCATCAGCCCCGTGCCAACCAGGTGCAGACGAAACAAGGGCAGCGGCAGGGCCTGAATCGAGACCACAAACACCGTGACCGCAAACAAATGGCGGTAAAAACGGTGCCGTTTGATGGCGCGAACGCGCTGACTCATGACAGAGGCTCGACAGGACGCGACAAAGACACAATCATTTCAATGGTCAACCCCACTCAGGCAAGGGTGAACAGAACGATTGAGTCGGCGACAGATCCATGCTGACAGCTCTGGGCGTCGTGCGCAGTGCCCTGCTGGGGCTGGTTGTCGCCACGGCACTGAACTCTGGGGCAGGCGCGGCAGAGAACGGCATCGACAACGCCCCGTTGCCATTGGCACAGCAGACGGCAACCCCCACCACACCAGCCACCGAGACGGTGAGTCAGCCGGCAGCCCTGTGGAGTTCGCTCGACCAGCTGTTGAACGTGCCGCCCTGGCTCAGTCTTGGGCTGCAGTACAGCGCCCAACCCCTGGTCGGCAACAATCCAACGCTGACTCCCGCGGTCAACGGAGCCTGGATCCAGCAAGTCGTGCTCTCGAGCACGCTTAGCACTGGCCTCAACCACGATGTGGCGCAATGGCGGGAAGGCGATCACTGGTCCCTCAACCTCCAGCTCACCACATTCAATGGCGATCCCAACCTGAATCTTGCGCTGCAGGCCGCATTCCCCCTGCAAAGCACGGCTCACCCGATCGGCCTGTGGCTGACGGAGGCCTACGTGCAGCGCAACCGCGGCAGTGGAGCCATTCAGGCCAAAGCGGGCCTCCTGCCGCTGAACCCCAGTTTCATCGACAACCCGGTCTTTGATCTCTATGTCCACTCGGCGCTCAACGACACACTGAACCTGGTCATACCAGGCCTTCCCATCAATCCATTTCTGGCCCCCGGTGCCGAAGTGAGCTGGAGACTGTCGCCAAGCCAGGAGCTCAAGCT
>VGQR01000288.1 GCA_016882345.1 Cyanobacteria bacterium K_DeepCast_35m_m2_023 | reverse complement strand
TACCCCAGCCGAACTTGCGGCAAGCACCGCCGGCACCACGTTGCCGTTGCTGGCCCAGCACCTGCGCGACTGGCAACAGCGACTGTCAGGGCACCAGGCTCCCCTGTTTGCCGGGCAAGCCTGCGAGGCCGCCCGGCAAGGGCAGTTGTTTGCCGGCGCTGAAACCGGCAGCGCCCCTGCGATCAATCCGCTGACCCTGCAACCGCAACCGCTGTCGTTCTGGCGCTGGCCGACGCCACAGATCAGAGGTCCGGCGCTGTATTTCGTGCTCGACCGCCCCGAACATCTGGAGCAGCCCCTGCTGCTCTATGTCGGTGAGACCGCCCGCGCCGAACAGCGCTGGAAGGGGGAACACGACTGCAAGGCCTACCTGGCGGCCTATGGCGAGGCCCTGCAACGGGCTGCACTGAACGCGCGGTTGAGCATCAGCTTCTGGAGTGATGTGCCCAGCCAGACCGCCGCACGCCGGGCGCTCGAACAACGGCTGATTCGCCACTGGCTGCCCCCCTTCAACAAGGAGACACGCAGCCGCTGGGCGACCCCGTTTCAGGCCTGAGCCAGAGGCGCTGGCTACCATCGCCGCCATTGACGCTGTATGAGCATGGATGTGCGCTGCCTGTCGATCAATCTGAACGACGCTGCAGCGCTGCAGCAGCTGGGCACCGAGGCTCTCGCCATCGGGGTGTTCAGCGCTTACGATCAGCAATCGTTGCGGCAGTGGTTGGACCTGGGTCTCAGTGCCTCCGAGCAACAGGCGCTGCAGCAGCGCCTGGAGCAACGCCGCTTTCAAGCCAAACCTGGAGAGGTGCTCAGCGTCGACCGCCTGGGCCATCACCCCGCCACCTTGATCCTGGTGGGATTGGGTGAACCGGCCGGATTTGATCTGGCCGCGCTGCGCCTGGCCACCGCCAGTGCCTGCAAAGCGGCCAGCGGAACCCCCTCGCTGGCCCTGGCGCTGCCGATCGAGGCATTGCCAGCAGACGCCGCGGCCCAAGCGATGGCCGAAGCAGCCCGGCTGTCGCTGTACACCGATCAGCGCTTCAAGAGTGAGGCCGAACCCGCCCGCAGCTTCGAGCCGCTGCTGCTGGTAGGGGTGCCGGAGAGCTTCGAGCAACCCCTGCGCCAGGCCGCGGCCATCTGCAGTGGGGTCGAACTGGCACGCCAGCTGGTGGCGGCACCTCCCAATGTGGCCACCCCCCAGCATCTGGCCGAGACCGCCCAGGCCATGGCCAGCGAGCATGGGCTCGAGCTCAACCTGCTGGATCGCGCGGCGTGCCAGTCCCTGGGGATGGGCGCCTATCTGGGTGTGTCCCAGGGTTCAGACCTGCCACCGCAGTTCATTCACCTGATCTATCGCCCCTCTGGCGCAGTGCAACGGCGAGTGGCCCTGGTGGGCAAGGGTCTGACCTTTGACTCAGGCGGCTACAACCTCAAGGTGGCTGGCTCCCAGATCGAACTGATGAAGTTCGACATGGGCGGCAGCGCCGCAGTCTTGGGGGCGATGCGCGCCATCGCCGAGCTCAGGCCCGAAGGCCTTGAAATCCACATGATCGTCGCCGCCTGCGAAAACATGATCAGCGGCGGCGCCGTACGCCCCGGCGACATCGTCACGGCCTCCAACGGCAAGACGATCGAAATCAACAACACCGATGCCGAAGGCCGGCTCACCCTGGCCGATGCCCTGGTCTACGCCTGCAAGCTCGAGCCCGATGCTGTGATCGATGTGGCGACCCTGACCGGCGCCTGCGTGATCGCTCTGGGTGACGAGATCGCCGGGCTCTGGTCGAACAACGACGGCCTGGCCGACGCCTTGAGCACGGCCGCTCAGCAGGGCGGCGAGAGCCTCTGGCGCATGCCGCTGCGCAGCTCGTACAAAGACGGCCTCAAGAGCGGTGTGGCCGACCTCAAGAACACCGGCCCAAGGCCCGGCGGTTCGATCACCGCGGCCCTGTTCCTGCAGGACTTTGTCAGCCCCGGAACCCCATGGGCTCACCTGGACATCGCCGGCACCGTCTGGAGTGACAAAGGTCGGGGCTGCGACCCCGCCGGGGCCACCGGTTTCGGCGTGCGCACCCTCAGCCAATGGCTGTTGGCAGGGGCGCCTGCTGAACCGTCAGCCTAGGGTTGCAAGCAGCTGGAGCCTGCTGCAATGGCCGTTCAGAAGATCCGCTGGTACGTCAAAGCACAATTGGGGGTGCTGCTGTTGCCCGCTGGGCTCTGCCTGTTCGGCGAGGCCGTGATCCGCAAAGGCATCCAAACGCTGGCTGCCTCGGCCAAAACGGTGGATCCGATCAATGATGCGGGCCCCTGGTTTTGGTACGGCACGTTTGGCCTGATCCTGATCAACGCCGGCGTCGGCCTGATGATCGAAAGCGGGCTACTGAGAGGCTATCCACGCCAAAAATCCGATCCGTACCAGCACTCGGAGTCGTAATTCGTTGCCCCCCTCAGGCCGCGGCTGGCTCTGCCAGGTTGAGCGATTGAGGCGACTCGAGGGCATGAATCTGCCAGCGAGCCCGCTCACCACACAGGCTCAGCAAACGATCCAAGTCGTCTGCCGCCTGCTTGGGGCTGTCGTACGGACCGATGTGGCGGGTCTGCAGACCGTCCCGAATGGTCAGCAGATACATACAGAACTGTGCGCTGAGTGGGATCACGCTAGCCACGGCTGCGCGCGGCGAAAAGGACGGAAACCCGCTCAACAGCTGGGAAGTCAGCGAAAGTGCAGCAGGGGCGCTTCAGCTTTTCCTTAGCTTTTGGTTGTCAGCAACGCCGGACCAGGGCGCTCCCTGCCTCGCCCGCTTCCCCCAGACGGCCGTGAGACGGCGATCGCGGCCACAGGCCCAGCGGTAGTAGTTGTACTGAACGGGATTGTGCTCGGCGTAATTCTGGTGATAAGCCTCGGCCGGCCAGAAACGCTCCAACGGACGAATCGCGACCGCCAGCGATGTGGCGGGCTGCTGCAGCTCCTGGGCTGCCGCAGCAGCGCTGGCCCTGGCCTGCTGCAGTTGGCCGGCGTTGGCTGTGAAAATCACCGGTCGATAGGACCTGCCGCGATCACAGAACTGACCGCCGCCGTCGAAGGGATCGATGTTGCGCCAGTACGCACGCAACAGCTCGCTGTAACTGATGCGCTCAGGATCAAAACGCACTTGTACCACCTCCTGATGGCCGGTACCACCACTGGAGACCTGCCGATAGGTCGGATTGGCGAGCCGGCCACCGCTGTAGCCGCTGACCACGTCCAGCACACCAGCACGGGTCTGGAGATCATGTTCGAGGCACCAAAAACAGCCCCCCGCGAACACAGCCTGCTGGGGTGCAGCGGCAAAGGCCGGGGCCGGCCGCGACAGCGTCAACAGCACCACCAGGGTCAGCAGCAGCGGGATGACCCGAACCAATAGCCGCCGCATCAGCGCCACCATCATAAAATGCCGCATTGATCAAGCACCGCCGCTGCGGCCCGACGGGTG
The DNA here is from genome assembly GCA_016882345.1 of Cyanobacteria bacterium K_DeepCast_35m_m2_023. The sequence continues at coordinate 155 of VGQR01000288.1, read as the reverse complement.
ACACCAGGTTCCCCGAGTCGCTGCCGCAACGCCCCGTAGCCGGCGAGCATTCGTTGCCGCTCGGGCGAGTCATGGCGCAATAGCGGCTCGGCGGCGGCCACCAGGGCTGCCGAAGTGAACTCGTCCTGGAGCAGCTCGGTGACCAGGCGCTGCTC
>VGQR01000287.1 GCA_016882345.1 Cyanobacteria bacterium K_DeepCast_35m_m2_023 | reverse complement strand
CTACCACCAGGGCCGTCAGATTCGAGAGGGTGCCGCCGCTGGCCAACACTCCACCCGCGCCTGGGGGCAGTCCGAGCGCTTCGGCGAGCCAGGCGCACAGCCCGCGCTCCAGCCGCGTCAGGCTGGGGGACAGCTCTTCAGCCAGCAGATTGTTGTTGAGCCCCGCGCAGATCAGTTCGGCGGCGATCGACGCGGGCAGCGGTGGTGGATCGAGATGGGCCAGCGCCCCAGGATGGTTGGGGTTGTAGGCCCCATCCATCACCAACTGCAGGTCTGCCAACAGCTCGGCGGTGCTGCCGCCGCAGCGGCCAGGCTGGGGTTCGGGTTGCACCACCAGGCCGGGCAGCGGCGGGCGCAAGGCCGCACTCGACAACCAGCGGCTCAGCATCGCCGAGGCCCCCTCAAGCAGTTCGTGCAATTGCGGATCGACCTGCTCTGGACTGACAAATGGCAGGGCCTGGGCAGTCCGTTGGGTTGAGGGCGCAACGGCCAACGGGTCAGGTGCGGAATGGCCCCATTGTGACCTGCGGGCTCAGCTACAACGGGTGCATGGCCCAACCGCCCAGCACCTTGCCGCCTCGCGACACCGTTCAGCTGCAGCACTGGATGGCACGGCTGCTCCGGCGTGCCCATCGGGTCGGCGAACGGGGTGAGATCCCTGTGGCAGCGGTTTTGCTTGATCAGCGCGGCCGCTGTGTCGGTTGGGGCAGCAACCGACGCGAACGGCACAACGACCCCCTGGGGCATGCCGAACTGCAGGCCCTGCAACAGGGAGCGCGCCTCTTGGGCGATTGGCGCTTCAATGCCTGCACCCTGGTGGTCACCTTGGAACCGTGCCCAATGTGCGCCGGCGCCCTGGTGCAAGCCCGGGTGGGCCGTGTGGTGTTCGGTGCTGCCGACCCCAAACGAGGCGCCCTGGGGGGCTGCCTCGACCTGGCCAACCACAGCAGCGCCCATCACCACATGGAGGTGATGGGCGGGGTGCTGGCTCAGCAGGCTTCCGAACAGCTCAGCGACTGGTTCCGCAGACGCCGAGGGCAGAGTTAGGCACTCAGATCGCCGCAACCCGGCTGGCAGTCACTGACGTGCGGGTCTGACCGCTGCAGCTGCCGTTTCGACGGCACGGACATCGCTGGCAGGGCGAAACGCAGGCAATTCGGTGTCGAACAGGTTCAGCAATCGATCGACATTGGCCGCTTGACTGTTGTATCCCATCAGGCCGATGCGCCACACCTTGCCGGCCAGGGCCCCTAAACCGCCACCCACCTCAATGCCATAGGTATCGAGCAGATGCAGGCTGAAGGCCTTGCCATCCACACCCTCGGGGATCCGCACGGTGGTGAGGGTCGGCAGCCGCAGCTCCTCGGGAACATGCAGCTCGAGCCCCAAACGCTCAAGACCAGCCCAGAGACGCTCAGCATTGCTGCGGTGACGGGCCCAGGCGGCTTCGAGACCCTCTTCGGCCAGCAGGCGCAGGGCCTCGCGCATGCCGAAGTTCATGTTGACCGGTGCCGTGTGGTGATACACGCGATCGCTGCCCCAGTACTGATTGAGCAACGTGACATCGAGGTACCAGTTGGGCACCTTGCCGCTGCGGCCCATAATTTTGGCCTCGGCCCGCGGTCCCATGGTGAAGGGGCCCAGGCCTGGAGGGCAGCTCAAACCTTTTTGGCTGCAGCTGTAGGCCAGGTCCACCTTCCAGTCATCGAGGAACAGGGGGACGCCACCCAGCGAGGTGACGGTGTCCAGGAGAAGCAGGCAGTCGTGGGCGCGGCAGAGGTCGCCGATGCCCTCCATCGGCTGACACACGCCGGTTGACGTTTCGGCATGGACCATGGCCAGGATGGCTGGCTTGTGGGTTTGCACAGCCGCCTCGAGTTCGGCCAGGCTGAACGCCTCACCCCAGGGTTTCTCGATGGTGACCACGTTGGCCCGGTAGCGACCGGCCATGTCTGCCAAACGCAGCCCGAAGTAGCCCATGACGGCGACAAGCACCGTGTCGCCGGGCTCGATGGTGTTGGCCAGGGTCGCTTCCATGGCGGCACTGCCGGTCCCGCTCATCGGGATGGTGAGACGGTTGTCGGTCTGCCAGGCGTAGCGCAACAGCCCCTGCACTTCACCCATCAGCTCCACATACAGCGGATCAAGATGGCCGATCGGGGTGCGGCCCAGCGCCTCCAGCACGGTGGGATGGGCGTTGGAGGGACCCGGTCCCAGCAGCAGACGGGATGGAGTGTTGATCGGTTCCAGGCTACGGCGGTGGCTGGAATTGATGGAGGGCTGCACAGTGGTGGGCAAGCGAACAGAACCTGGAACGGTTGAGAAAGCGAGGGGCCGAGCCTATTCGGCGGCTCAGCGGGCCCGCACGTTGGAGGCAGCCAGACCGCGGCACAGGTGATCGAAGGGGGCGCGAATCCAGCCTTCTGCGCCGACGAGGCCTGTCGCCGAGGCCAGCTCACAGACCACTTCGGCCATTAGGGCGATGCTGCGCACCGTGGGTCCAGTGGGCACGCCCAGGCTCTTGTACGTGTCGTCCAAACCATTGAGCACCCGCTCGTTGAGCATGGTGACGTCATCGGCGATCAGGGCGTAGCTGGCGTAGCGCAGGAAGTAGTCCATGTCGCGCAGGCACGCCGACAAACGCCGGGTCGTGTAGGCATTGCCGCCCGGCAGGATCAGCTCAGGATCCTCAAGCCAAAGGCGCTGGGCGGCCTCGCGCACGATTTCGGCAGCCTCGCGATTGATCAGCTCCACCACAGCCAGGCGAGCCGACGCTTCGGAGTAGTACCCGCTCATGCGGTCCATCGCATCACGGTCGAGATAGCGACCGAGTCGGTCGTATCGGCCAATCAGTCCGGTGATGGCATCGCGCATGGCGGAATGATCAGGTCGTTGCAGCAGGCCGAAGCTATCACCTGCATTCGTGGAAAACCTAGGCCTGAGCGGCGATCTGGGCAAATTGACAGAAACGGTTACGCAACCGCGCCCCCACGACGGCACGGCGGGCAACCCGGAAATTGGTTACGGCTGATACACAAAGGCGCCACTGGCACTCCGTACGGTCCCGGCCAAGCCGCCTGAGGAGCGGCATCATCCCCTCCCCCTTCATGGCCAAAACCGCCCAAGACGTCCTGCGCATGATCAAGGACGACGGGATCGAGCTGATCGATCTCAAGTTCGTCGATCTGCACGGCAAGTGGCAGCACCTCACCGTTTGTGAGGACCTGATTGATGCTGAAGCATTCAGCAGCGGCGTGGCCTTTGACGGCTCCTCGATCCGCGGCTGGAAAGCCATCAACGAGTCGGACATGGCGATGGTGCCCGACCCCAACACCGCCTGGATCGACCCCTTTTACAGCCACAAAACCCTGAGCCTGATCTGCTCGATTCAGGAACCGCGCAGCGGCAAGCCCTACGCCCGCTGCCCCCGCGCTCTGGCCCAGAAGGCCCTCGATTACCTAGGCACCACCGGCATCGCTGATACGGCCTACTTCGGGCCCGAACCCGAATTCTTCGTGTTCGATGATGTGCGCTACACCAGTGGCAGCGGCAGCAGCTTCTACAGCGTCGATTCGATCGAGGCCCCCTGGAACACGGCCCGATTGGAGGAAGGCGGCAACCTCGCTTAC
>VGQR01000286.1 GCA_016882345.1 Cyanobacteria bacterium K_DeepCast_35m_m2_023 | reverse complement strand
GCCAGGGCCCCGTACCGGCGCAGCTGCATCTGGGCGGCCACCCGTTCCATCTCAGTGAGGCTGAGCAGGGGCGGCTCGCCCAGCTGCAGGGCCTGCAGATACATCCGGGCCAGGGTCTCCACCTCCACCGCCAGCGCCAGGGCCTGCGCCAGGGAGGTAGCCACGGTCACCTGGCCGTGGTGGGCCAGCAGGCAGGCCTGGCGATCCTGGAGGGCAGCCAGGGTGAGGTCGGAGAGCTCCTGGCTGCCGAAGGTGGCATAGCCGGCGCAGCGGATGTCCGGACCGCCGGCCTGCACCACCATGTAATGGAAAGGCGGAATGCCGCGGCCATGGCAGGCCAGGGCCGTGGCATGGATCGAGTGGCAATGCACCACGGCCGCCACCTCCGGCCGGCTGCGCAGCAGGTCGGCGTGGAGCCGCCACTCGGAGGAGGGGCTGCGACGCTGAGCTGCCGGCGAGCCGGTGGAGGCCGCGGAGCCCGCCAGCGGCCGACCGTGAAAATCGATCGCCAGCAGATCCTCCGGCTCCATCGCCTCGCTGGGCAGGGACGAGGGGGTGATCAGCAGGCCATCGCCCCAGCGGACCGAGAGATTGCCCGCGGTGCCCTGGTTCAGGCCGGATGACCCAAGGCGCCGTGCCGCCGCCACCAGCTGCTGGCGCAGGTGCTGCTCAGCAGCGGCCGGCGGCGGGGGCTCGGAGGACGACGACACAGGGCCTCGGGCCGGCGGGGCCCGCAACTCTGCCACCCCCGGCCGGGCATAGGCAGACTCAGGCCAGGCGACCCGACCCTTCCATGGCCCTGCTGCCCCGCTGGCGCTACATGACCGACGAGGCCAAGGCCCTCACCAGGCGCAGCGCCGTTTCCGCCGCAGTGGTGCTGGCGGTGCTGCTGCTGTTCCGCTCCCTGGTGCCCTGGGTGATCGTCGCGATCGCCCTGTGGTGGCTCTGGAAGGCGATCCAGAGGTGATGGAGGAGCAGGTGGGTCGCCCCCAGGCCACCTGACGGACGGCCAGGCCGCTGCTAGCAATGCCAATAGCCCTCTTGATCAGCAACAAAGCTCCGCACGCCCTGGCAGCGCCACCGCCAAGCCCTTAGAGTGGTACATGTGAACTATGGCAGGTTGGTCAGGTGCCCCAAAACAGAGTCCAGTACCAGGAAGGGTTTTCCCTCTCCGCTTTCATCCAGGCCTTTGGGACTGAGGACAAGTGCCTTGCCGCCTTGGAGAATGCTCGCTGGCCAAATGGCTTCCGTTGTCCGCAATGTGGCGCGGCCGAGAGCTTCTGCGTGATCCACGATGGCCGACGCAAAAGGTACCAGTGCAAAAGTTGTCGCCATCAAACGACGGCAACAGCGGGCACCATCTTTGACTCCACAAAGCTTCCCCTGGCCACATGGTTTCAAGCCATCTATCTAGGGCTTGCTGAATTTTGTTTGCGGGCTTTTCGGCGCGCCAAGGGCGAATCTCTCGGCCCGCACGCCCAAGCTGTGGTGACCACAGTTTTACTCCTAAAAGCGGACTAAGCAGCCCTTAGAAGCGCTGGATGGCGCCTGGAAGCGCACAAATAAAGCATCAGGATATATGCAGAGACAAGAATAGACAATAAGAGGCGCAGCAGCCTCATAATCTTCTCAGCATTCATCACAAAGAACGCCATCGTGATCACCGTTCTCGATGTTTCAACCAGCTTGGTTAGGATCCGATCCAGTCCGTATTTCCGCTTGCCCGTTCCGATTCTTCCTTCAATCACGGAACGCTTCCTCAGGTCTGATTTGAACAGCTCTTGCTGCTCTGCTGTCTGCACTTCGGCTTGAATCTGCCTCTTGCGCGGGCGGCCACTGAGTCTGATATTGTTATCAGCACAGAACTTCTTATTCTCAAACGTCATATAGATCGAGTCGGCGCAGATTCGTTCTGGATAATATCCTCGTTCTTCTTTATATTGTTCAGCACGTATGATCAGATCGCTGGCTTCATTGTAGTTGTCCCAGCTGATCCGATCCACATCGACAAAGCCGTTATCATCGGAAATTGAGATCTTAGCTCCAAACTCTGTTTTCTTGCCCGCCTTCCCTCGCACGATCGGTCGTACATGGGGTTTCGACAGATTGACGATCCTGTCGTCGATGCGCCGGCTGTCAGCGTCGTACATCTCTTGCTGCTGGCGGGTGACTTCACTGGCGATCAGCAGCTTGCGGTAGAGCTGTGAACCAAGCCTGAAAGCTCTGCACCGCAACCGATCATGCCGTCAATTGCTCTTAGGTTGCGGCTGATCTCGTTGAGCTGGAAGCGCTTCGCGTCCCGGATCTCCTCACGGCCTGGCTTTTTCTTTTTGATGATGACCAGGAATAGGTTGTGAGCTTTAACACTATTGCAACGCGGCTTACGGGGAATCTTGCCCTGGTACTTTTTGAACAACTCGTCAATGACCTTCTCCGTAGTTTCCCGGGATTCAGCAAGCAACCTCAAGTCCACTGGGTAGGGGATGTCATCAGGCACGCAGGTTGCATCAAGGATCAGAGTGCCCCAGTTGCTCCCAGGATCCAGGGATGCTGGCTTCACGCCAAGCTCCTCCTCAATCGCCGCAAGCTGCTTCTGATCCTCTGCAGCAATCCCGTCCTCCTGCTCGCAAGTGGACAACAGCTCCTGAATCATCGCGATCCCGTTGGCCTTGGTCATGGCATTGCAGACCTTGATCAGTTCAGGGCCAATGCGCTTGCGAAAGTGCACCATCATGGATGCGTCAAACGGCGGCACGGGCTGGTAACCGCTCAGGCCAATGAAAAATTGCAGATAGGGTGATTCCGTGATCAGCTCCACCGTCTCTCGATCCGTCACTCCCAATCGTTGCTGGATGTACACCGCCCCAAGCGCCATCTGGAAGGGCTTGGCTGGCGCTCCTGTCCTGGCGCTGAAGTGAGGCGCGTAGTGGCCTTCCAGTGGAATCCACGGAATCAACTTTTGGAGCAGAACCCAGCGGTTGTTGGGATCGAGCTTTCCACCAAAGGGCGAGTAGAACTCCTCAATCGATAGCTGACCCGTGTGCTGAAAAACGTACATTGGCTTGCCAGCAGGTTCTTCTAAGCCAGGAATGGCTGATTGCTAGCCAACTTAACATGAGATTCCTGCTGGAATCAATTGCGGCGCAGCGGGTCTGGGTTTCTCAGCAGGCCCTAGCTAGTCATGCCTGAGGGGATCTAGTTGCCGCCTACGTGTCGGCAGCAAGACAATCCCTGAATGTCATGTCAAAGGGCTGACGCCTTGCACTTCAGCAACCAATGGCTTCATTCATGGCGTAGTCAGTCGTTCACGAGCCTGGAGGCTTGTTGAAGGAATCAGCGCCGATATACAGCACGTCATCAATCGATCAACCCAGCAAGCTGAATGCCCTGTGATTCGCACTCACAGTGCGGCTGCACTTGAACGGAACACACCGGTCCATCCGTCGATTCGCCTTTCTTGGATCTCCCAAAAGCTTTAACCTGCAGCCCCATTCAGCCAGCGCGAGAACACAGGTATCAGCGGCCGGCAGGCGGTTAAGAGAGGGTTAAACTGTGTTCTGTCCCCTGGGCCGAGCCCTGGCATGCAACGTCATGGACACCCAGGCACTGAGCGATCCAAAACGGCCATGGCGGCCGTCCTGGTGCTT
>VGQR01000285.1 GCA_016882345.1 Cyanobacteria bacterium K_DeepCast_35m_m2_023 | reverse complement strand
CGGCAGCTTTGAACACGATCTGGCCGAAACCAGTGAGGCCTTTTTGGCTGCTTCGGTCCTGGTGAGCCTCAAGGCCGAAGTGCTGGAAGCAGCCACCTTTGCGGCCTCAACAACAGCTGACGACGAGGGCGGCAGCTTCGACTTTGACGCCGACGGCCAAGGTTGGCTGGTGAACCCTGGCCTGACCCTGCCCAGCCGACCCGAACGCCACCTGTGGCGCCGGCCCGTGGCCCCGCCGCCACTGCAACGGCCCGTCACCCTGGGCGAACTGATCCGCCAGCTCGAGGACATCGCTGAGCGTATTGAGAACGATGAGCTGCGCAGCCGCAACCGCCACAGGCCCAAGCGCTACAGCGAGCGCGCCGCCATCGCCCAGGTGGCGGCGCTGGCCCACCGCGAAAAGCTGCCCGAAACCACCGCTGCACTGAGTCGCTTTCTGCTCGATTGGCCGGATACCCACGACTGGACTGACTTTGACCAGTTGTGCCACACCTGGGCCGCCGAGGTCGAGCGCAAACGCCATGGCGAAGACTTCGACAGTGACCGCCCGGGCGTGTTCTGGGCGCTGCTGTTTTTGGCCCACCAGGGCAAGGTGGAACTGCAGCAGCAGGGTGGGCTGTTCGGCCCACTGAGTCTCAGGCGACTGCTCGAGGCCGGTGAAAGCCGCCAGTTGCCGCTGAGCGCCGTGGATGGCGGTTCAGCTGGGTCAGCTCAGACGCCGTCTCACGCGACGCTGGCGGCCTGAACGCTGCGACTAGGCTGCGAGCAAACCGACCGATGTGAGCCCCGCCGATGAAGGCGATGATCCTCGCGGCCGGCAAAGGAACCCGGGTGCGTCCCATCACGCACACGATTCCCAAGCCGATGATCCCGATCCTGCAGAAGCCGGTGATGGAGTTTCTGCTCGAGCTGCTGCGGGAGCATGGCTTCAACGAGATCATGGTCAATGTCTCCCACCTCGCTGAGGAGATCGAGAATTACTTCCGCGATGGTCAACGCTTTGGCGTCCAGATCGCATACAGCTTTGAGGGCCGCATCGAAGATGGCGAACTGATCGGCGAGGCCCTGGGCTCGGCCGGTGGGCTGAAAAAGATCCAGAGTTTTCAGCCCTTCTTTGATGACACGTTTGTCGTGCTCTGCGGCGATGCCCTGATCGATCTCGACCTGACTGAGGCGGTCAAGCGTCACAAAGCCAAAGGCTCCCTGGCCAGCCTGATCACCAAACGGGTGCCGATGGATCAGGTCAGCAGTTATGGCGTGGTCGTCACCGACGACGCCGGTCGGGTGCGTTCGTTCCAGGAAAAGCCTTTGCTGGCTGATGCCGCCAGCAACATGATCAACACGGGCATTTACATCTTCGAACCCGAGGTTCTTGACTTCATTCCCGCCGGTGTGCCCTTTGACATCGGTTCAGATCTGTTCCCCAAGCTGGTCGAGGCTGGCGCACCCTTCTTCGCCCTGCCGATGGAATTCGAATGGGTCGACATCGGCAAGGTGCCCGACTATTGGCAGGCGATCCGCAGTGTGCTGCAGGGCCAGGTGCGGCAGGTGCAGATTCCTGGCCATGAGGTTCGCCCTGGCATCTTCACCGGGCTCAATGTGGCCGCCAACTGGGACAAGATCAGCGTCGAAGGCCCCATCTACGTGGGCGGCATGACCAAGATCGAAGACGGAGCCACGATCATTGGACCGGCGATGATCGGCCCCAGCTGCCAGATCTGCGAGGGCGCCACGATCGACAACTCGATCATCTTTGACTATTCGCGCATCGGACCAGGCGCCCGCCTAGTTGAGAAGCTGGTCTTTGGCCGCTACTGCGTTGATCGCAATGGCGACCACTTTGACCTCCAGGAGGCTGCACTCGACTGGCTGATCACCGACACCCGCCGCCAGGATGTGGCCGAGCCATCACCCCAGCAGAAGGCCTTGGCCGAGCTGCTGGGCAGCGACCTGGCTCTGAATGCCGCTGCCAGCTGAGTCCAGCCCCACTGGCCTGAGCCCAGCCCGGCGCAAGATGTCGGGGATGCGCTCCTCAGCCTTGATCGCCATCAGATGCACCCCCTGGGCGATCTGGCTGTAGGCCGCCACCTGCTCGGCTGCAATGGCGACCCCTTCGGCAGCGGGATCGGCCGCCGCCGCCAAACGGTCGATCAGCGACTGCGGAATGTTGGCGCCGGGCACCACCCGATTGATGAAGGCAGCGTTCTTGGCTGACTTCAGCAGAAACACACCCGCCAACACCGGCAGGCCCAAGGGGGCGGCGATGTCCTCGACAAATCGGCGCAGGGCAGCCGCATCACTGACCATCTGGGTCTGAATGAAGCGAGCTCCGGCCTGCTGTTTGCGGCGCAGGCGGGAGCGCAGACCGCTCCAGCTGGGTGACTGCGGATCGGCCGCCGCTCCGGCAAACCATGCGGTTCCGCCATCGGGCAGGGTCCCAGCGACGGGATCCTGCGCTGCGTTGAGCTGCGACACCAGCTGCAGCAGGCGCACCGATTCGAACTCATTGACCGGTCGCGCCTTGGGTTGATCGCCCGCCCGCACAGGATCGCCGGTGAGGCACAGTACATTGCGCAGTCCCAGGGCATGGGCTCCCAGCAGGTCAGCCTGCAGGGCGATGCGGTTGCGATCGCGGCAGGCCATCTGCAGCACGGGTTCGATGCCCAGCTCGAGCAGCAGGCGGCACACGGCAATGCTGCTCATGCGCATCACAGCCCGGCTGCCATCGGTCACGTTGACTGCATGAACCCAACCCTTCAACGCCGAGGCAGCCGCCAAGGTCCGCACCGGGTTGGCGCCACGGGGGGGGGTCACCTCGGCGGTAATCGCCAAGGCACCGGTGGCAATGGCCTGTTGCAGCAGCAAGCCCGGGCGCTCATACAGGCCCCATCATCGGTCACCGGGCTGCCTGCAGAACCCCAGCGCTGCCTACAGTAACCAGACCACTTGGGTGGTACAGCCATGGATCACGACGGCCCCCGCCCCAACGCTGCCCGCGTTGACCTGTCTGAGCGAGAGATTGAGATCATCGATTTGGTCGCCCGCGGCCTGACCAATCAGGAAATCGCCCTCGAGCTGACCATCAGCAAGCGCACGGTTGACAATCACGTCAGCAATATCTTCACCAAAACAGGCGCCAAGAACCGCGTCGCCTTACTCAATTGGGCCATGGATAACGGCAAAATCTGTCGCGACGGCTTCAATTGCTGTTCACTCCATTCAAGCGAGCGACCCCAATCCCCATAACGCACCGTTCGGCTTCGACAGGCTGCCCAGACGCCTTGAGCATCAGGCACGACTGCTGGGCTGATCTGCCTCACCCCACTGGCCAGCGCCGACGATCGCTGTCACACCAGCTGCACCAAGGGGTCTGGGCCAGCGCCGCATTGCTGAATCGGCCTTCGGCCGTGATCTCACACACACACCAGGGCGGCACCGTCAGTTCGGCCTGAGCGCTGGCGAGCTCGACCTCGGCGATCACCAGTGGTGCATTGCCAGCCTCGAACACATCGAGCACCCACTCGCCGCCCGGACAATCGAGGCCGTGACGCCATTTGCTGAGGGAGGTGGGCGCCAGGGCCAGCAGGGCCTCGGCATCATCCGCCGGGATCGGGTACTCAAATTCGTGGCGGGCCACCGGCCCCTGGCCGCTGGCGG
>VGQR01000284.1 GCA_016882345.1 Cyanobacteria bacterium K_DeepCast_35m_m2_023 | reverse complement strand
CTGACCATCCTGTATCTGCTTCAAGCGATCATTGCCGAAATGCTGCGGCGTGCGGCCGGCACGCTCGACCGCCATCTCACGAGCACGGCCAGCGGCCGTCTGGTGGCCGACTGGGCCCTATTTCAGGCCGACGACGTGCATCCGCTGGCGATGCTGGCGTGCGGGGTGTGGCTGATGGCCCTGGCGCTGAGTCTGTGGCGCGGCACCGGTCCACCCCGGTGGAGCTTTGACGTGCTGGGGATCTGGTTTGCCCTGCGGCTGGTGGCCGAATACCTGACGATCAACGGGTTGATCTTTGAGGGGTCAAAAGTAGAGCCCGGAGTACTGCTGGGCCAGATCGTGCTGTACCTGCCCTTTTTCGTGATCACCTGGGGCTGGATCTTCCACCGGCTCGACCTGATCGATCAGGAGCAGCCCGGTCGGATGGTGAAACTCACCGATGCCGATCAGATGAGTGGAATCACGTCGTTTGACTATTACCACGCCTCGATCAGCACCCTGCTGAACAAAGGCAAGCCGACGATCGTGGGCGTGAGTCGTCGCGGCCGGCTGCTGGTGCTGCTGTATCTGGGGATGGTGCTGGGGCTTTATGCCCTGACCTTCGCGCGGATCCTGCAACTGACCCGATCGATGCTTTGAGGTCAAGGCACAACGACCGATCCTGGCGCCGATCATCAGCAACCTTTTGGGTCGCACCCGCAGGCATAGGCTCGCCGCAACGACGCCAGCGCTGCAGCCAGCACTCCCCATGGCCACCTACGAGAAGCTCACCGCACCCAGCAGCGGCACCGCCATTCGCTTTGAGAACGGCCAGCCGATCGTGCCCAACGATCCGATCATTCCGTTCATCCGCGGCGATGGCACCGGCGTCGACATCTGGCCCGCCACCCAGAAGGTGCTGGACGCGGCTGTGGCCAAGGCCTACGGCAATGCCCGCCGGATTGAGTGGTTCAAGGTCTATGCCGGCGATGAAGCCTGCGACCTCTACGGCACCTACCAGTACCTGCCCGAGGACACCCTTGAGGCGATCCGCACCTACGGCGTTGCCATCAAAGGTCCCCTAACCACCCCGATCGGCGGCGGCATCCGCTCACTCAACGTGGCCCTGCGCCAGATCTTCGATCTGTACTGCTGCGTGCGCCCCTGCCGCTACTACGAAGGCACCCCCAGCCCCCACAAGCGGCCCCAGGACCTCGATGTGATCGTCTACCGCGAGAACACCGAAGACATCTACATGGGGATCGAGTGGGAGGCCAATGATCCGGTCTGCCTCGATCTCATCAAGCACCTCAACGAGGTGGTGATCCCGGCCAACGGCAAGCTCGGCAAACGCCAGATCCCCGCCGGCTCGGGGATCGGCATCAAGCCGGTGAGCAAGGACGGCAGCCAGCGGCACATCCGCAAAGCGATCCAGCACGCCCTGCGCCTCGAGGGTGACAAGCGCCACGTGACGCTGGTGCACAAGGGCAACATCATGAAGTTCACCGAGGGCTCCTTCCGCGACTGGGGCTATGAGCTGGCCACCAGCGAATTTCGCGCCGAGTGCGTCACCGAGCGCGAGAGCTGGATCCTCGACAACCTCGACAAGAACCCCGGCCTGAGTGTGGAAGCCAACGCCCGCATGGTCGACCCGGGCTACGACAACCTCACCCCCGAAAAGAAAGACGCGATCTGCGCCGAGGTGCAAGCGGTGCTCGATGCCATCGGCAGCAGCCATGGCAACGGCCAGTGGAAGCAGATGGTGATGGTCGATGACCGCATCGCTGACAGCATCTTCCAGCAGATCCAGACCCGCCCGGCCGACTATTCGGTGCTGGCCACCCTCAATCTCAACGGCGACTACATCAGCGATGCCGCCGCCGCGGTGGTGGGCGGTCTGGGCATGGCCCCCGGCGCCAACATCGGCGACAACGCCGCAATCTTTGAAGCGACCCACGGCACGGCACCCAAGCACGCCGGCCTCGACCGCATCAACCCCGGCTCAGTGATTCTGAGCGGCGTGATGATGCTCGAATACCTGGGCTGGCAGGAAGCAGCCGACCTGATCACCCAGGGGATCAGCGCCGCCATCGCCAACAAGGAGGTCACCTATGACCTGGCGCGACTGATGGAGCCCCGAGTCGAGCCGGTGAGCTGCAGCGGCTTCGCCGAGGCGGTGATCCGCCACTTCGACGACCAGGGCTGGCAGGACGCCGAGGAGCCGATCGATCTCTGAGCCGCCAGACTCGGCCCATGACCACGGCCACCGACCCCTGCGTGCACTGCGGCTTCTGCCTGCCCAGTTGCGCCAGCTATCTGGCGCTGGGCAGCGAAATGGATTCGCCCCGGGGCCGCATCCACGCCCTCAAGGCGATCGAAGCCGGTGAGCTGGCACTCGATGCCACCGTGGCGGCCCATTTCGACAGCTGCCTGGGCTGCCTGGCCTGCGTCAGCGCCTGCCCCTCGGGGGTGCGCTACGACCAACTGATCGAGGCCACCCGGCCCAAGCTCAACGCCCCCGAACTGCGCAGTCCCGTCCAGCAGCTGTGGCGGCGCCTGCTGTTTGGACTGCTGCCCTACCCGGGTCGGCTGCGGCCGCTGCTGCGGCCCCTGCGGGCCTATGCCGGCACACCGCTGCAGACGCTGGTGCGGGGCATGGGCCTGACCCGGGTGCTGGGACCCCAGCTGACGGCCATGGAGCAGCTGCTGCCGCCGCTGAGCGTCGACGCCTTTGCCGACACCCTGCCCCAGGTGGTGCCGGCCCAGGGGGAGCGCCGCTACCGGGTGGGCCTGCTGCTGGGCTGCGTGCAACGGGTGTTTGATCCGGCGGTCAACCAGGCCACGGCCGCCGTGCTGGCCGCCAACGGCATCGAGGTGGTCATCCCTCGCGAGCAGGGCTGCTGCGGCGCCGTCACCCACCACCAGGGCGTAGAAGCCCAGACCCGTGAGCTGGCCGCGGCGCTGATCAGGAGCTTTGCCGCCGCCGGCCCCCTCGATGCGGTGCTGGTCAGCGCCTCGGGCTGCGGCCACAGCCTCAAGGCCTACGGCCGCCTGCTGGCCGGCGAGCCCGCTCTGGCCGATGCGGCCGCCCAACTGGCCGAGCGGGCCTTTGACGTGCAGGAATTTTTGGCCAAGGTGGGCCTGAGCCAGAGCTTCTGCGACGGGCTCAAGCCCCTGGGCCATGCCGACGGCAGCCCCGCCACCGCCGACAACCCGCTGCAGCTGGCCTATCACGACGCCTGCCACATGCTGCATGGCCAGGGCATCAGCGCTGCCCCGCGCGAACTGCTGCGCGCTATTCCCCATGTGCGCCTGCGCGAACCGCTCGAGCAGGGGGTGTGCTGCGGCAGCGCCGGCATCTACAACCTGGTGCAACCGGCCGAAGCGGCGGTGCTGGGCGAGCGCAAGGCAGCCGATCTGGAGGCCACCGGCGCAACGCTGGCCGTCAGCGCCAACATCGGCTGCACGCTGCAACTGAAGCGCCACCTGGGTGACGCCATGCCGGTGCTGCATCCGATGCAATTGCTGGCCCAGAGCTTCGGGCGCTGAACGATGGCCGCGCCCTCGCCAGCACCGGGCCGACTGCAGAGCGTGCTGGGGCTTGGGTTTGGCCTGGCGGGCGCGGTCGGCGGCACGATCGGTGCCGGCATCCTGCGCACCCCGGGCCTGGTCGCTGCCGAACTGGG
>VGQR01000283.1 GCA_016882345.1 Cyanobacteria bacterium K_DeepCast_35m_m2_023 | reverse complement strand
GGTCCCAAGAAGGAGAATCCTTCGTGAGAACCATATGGAAGCTCAAATCCAGGCAAAATCAATGAGAAGTTACTTGCCGAAGAAATTGGGGACAGCAAGTTAAAAGTGAATATTCCATACCCACTAGACGTGGCGTCAGAGGGAATTCTCGGCATATAGCCGAGCAAAAAGAATTGGACCAAGAGTAGTCCAAGGATGAAAGCAATCCAGAAGCATCCATTCCAAGTTTGAAGGTAACGGCGTTTTAAGTTAGAGAGAAATAGAAGCAGGCACATCGCGCATAGATAGAGATGTACCCAGAGCGAGATGCTCAGCAGCAAAAGCCAGAGCCGCCAAGTCTTGTGTTTCGATTTACATAAGATCAAGGCAGCTATTAGCATCCATTGAGCAGTCAATGAAGTATGGCAGGTCGCACGGAATAAAAGAGGGGGTGCAACACAAACAACCAACGAGAGCGAGGAGCTCACTAGTGCGGTGACCCCAGAAAGACGAAAATATGAATAGGAGAGAAGTGCCTGCAAAACAAGCGAAGAAACCACAAACAATCCAAAGTATTGGACACCAAGTGCGGCTTTGCCCGCAAGAATCTTTAAGGGTATAGCAACAATCGGGATAGAATCGGTAAAGACAATGCTTTGCGCAATGCCATCTCCGTACAGATTGAGCTTCGGGAGAGGAAATTGAAATGGAGGCTCGTGCAGAAAGAATTGCCAACCAATAAAGTGCTGCTCAAAGTCGCCTGAACCCCAAACCCAATCAACAGAAAAGGGGTTCAAGAACTCCCAAGGAAAAAGAAAGAGGCCAATAGACAATGCACCCAGCAATACAAATATTTTGTACGAAATCTCTTTAAGCATCGATCATAGCAGAAGCCGAAAAACAACGGCTTTGGCCTGGGATAAGCCAGCATATGGGATCAAACCAAAAATAGAGTTGAATGAATATGTACAACAATGACTTGGGAAAACAAACATCTCTACTAAGAGCAAGCTCCACTGAGGGAGCGAAAAGCTTCGGGCAGACGGTGCCGTTAAAACCGTTGCTTGAGAAGGCGGAAGGCAGATCAGAATCAAAAACAGGCCAGAGCCAAACATCATTGAGAACCAACGCCCAAAGTCAATCGTCGCAAGAAAAAGAGGCATCGCAAACAAACACTGAGTCAACCACAAAGCGGACGCCTTGGTCCACGCGCGATGAACGCCTGAGCTGTTCATCAACAGTGCATAAGCAGAGACTGCAGCGAAAGACATCACCACACCATGCACCAGCGACCAGAAAAGCTGATCAGGCAGCAAATCCCAAGTGAAGAAGCTGGGCTTACTGAGTGCCAACTCAGTAATCGAAGAACCGGGTAGCGCTCCAGGCGTGAGCAATTTCATGCGCTGCAGGTCAGAACCCAAGCATTGAACCTGAAACCAATCCCCTCTCTTCAACGCTGCGACAACAAAGGCAAGCCAGCCAGGCAGTACCAACATGAAGCTAGTGAGCCACACACGGCTTTTCCCATATGCGGCCATTGCCAGCACAGGAAGGATCAGCAAAGCGAAAGGTTCATGATTAAACACAGCAAATACTTGGATGGCAGCCAGCAGACATCCCGCAAGGACTTTTTTGAACCCTGTGGATGAAGCCCAACCCCATCGCCAAACGGCCAAAAGAGCAGCTCCAAGCAACACTTGCAAAGCATCTTTGCGAAATAAAGCGCCGGCATGGTTCAACATCACTGGCCAGCCCACAGGGGCCATCAAGATCAGCAGCCCGATGCGCCATCCACAACGACGAACAAGACCGACGGCCAAAACCAATCCAAGCAGGAGAACAGCTCCTGCCATCAGCAGAGCCAACGCCTGTACATAAGAGGCTTGATGACCAAACCAACCAGTCGTGAGCCAGCTGACTTGGCCCAACAGACCTCGGCGTACAAACCCAGTGCAGTAACGAATGGCGAGCTCAGAACCCCACCACTCGCTGACGCCCACATTGGAGGGGAAGACCGCCAAGTTTTGGACATAGAGCCCAAGGCCAAATAGCAAAGGCCCAGCAATGGCTAACCAACTAGCAAGAAGCAAACTCTGTTGCTGGAATCTTGCAGTCGGGTTCATGCCAACAGCCTCATCAGTGATTGACGTTGCGCATCTCTCGAAAAAAGCACGCAGGCCCGCTCGTGAGCCTGACAACCGGCTTGCTTCAGCTGGAGGGAATCATTGGTAAGACGGCGCAAGAGTATCGGCAACGACTGATCAGCTGTCGAGAGTAACCAACCAGTCTCACCATCAATGATCAAATCCTGCTGACCACCCGAAAGCGCACCGATCGAAGCACGGCCGGCCATTGCGGCTTCAAGATAAGCAATCCCAAAGCCTTCACCAGTGGCTTGACCGGTGGCATCGATGGAAAACCCGCTGGGCATCACAAACACACTGCAACGCACAAACTCCTCAATCAACTGCTGGTCGCTTAAGCGACCTCGCCAGTCAATCTGGGCGGCGACACCCAGGCGCAGAGCTTTCTCCTGCAGCCTCGTGCGGTCATTGCCGTCACCGACCACGATCCAGCGCAATGCAGGGTCCAACGCACCTTGCTGCTTGAGCCAATGCAAAGCATCCAGGACCTGGTCATGTCCTTTGTATCGCTCGCCAGCATCGAGCCTCGCCACCGTCAACAAGCGAAGGGGCAACCCTGGCGGAGGGATCTGGTCCGGGAACTTCAGATCCGAACACGGATGGGCCACTGTGATCGGTGGGCAAGCAGGAAGCCCATCCCGGACCTGTTGGGCCGTAAAACTGCTGCTTGCAGCCAAAGCCGTGCAGGCGCACAGATCCCGGCGCGCTGCGGCCAACGCCTTGCCCCACACCTCAATCCCATGGAGCCAGCAATAGAGGGGCCTGGCAGCCAGAGCGGGGAAAAGCGCGCGGAGCTTCAGCGGCTTCAGCAGCAGAACATGCATGCTGAACACACTCTTGGCCTGGGGAAGCCACCAGAGGAGCTGCAGCAAGAACCAAACCCGACCAAGCCAACGCCCCAGCACTCCAGGCCCGAGGTGACGTGTTGATAGGAGCCGCGGTTGGAGACCAAGCTGCTGGAGCTGCTCAAACACCTGCAAACTCAGGCGCTCGATTCCGCCAGGGCGGCGAACGTCGTAGGTCACCAACAAGATCACCGGCTCAACACCTCGGCGTAGAGATCCCCGTGGGCCCGGGCGACTGCGTCAGGACGCCACCGATCGAGGTTCTCAGAGAGCACCGCTTGGCCCGGAGGACGCTGCAAGGCCCAATGGATTCCTTGGGCCAACGCGTCTGGATCAAAGGGCTGAGCCAACCAGCCGGTTTGCTGATGGGCAATGACATCAGCCATCCCCCCCTGGTCAAAGGCCACCACGGGTGTGCCACAGGCAATCGCTTCGGTGGCGGATTGGGGCAGGTTATCCATCCGAGAGGAGACCACAACGACATCCGCCGCGGCATAGGCCAAAGCAAGGCTGACGTCATCATGGAAACGACCGCTGTAGAGAACCGGAATCGGCCATTCCTGGGGCTGCCTGGGCTGGGATTGCCCAAGGATCACTGCCATCAGCTGATCGGAGTTTTGAGGCACCAAGCGTCGAAGCGCCGCCTGCAGCAAATCAGCCCCCTTACGGGGATCCGTTGCATCGATCGCTCCGAACAAAATCAG
>VGQR01000282.1 GCA_016882345.1 Cyanobacteria bacterium K_DeepCast_35m_m2_023 | reverse complement strand
GAGCGCGCTGGCTGCAGCACCCGCGTCAGTGGCAGAGCAGTCCCTGGCGATGCCGAGTTGCGGTTGAGCAGCAGCCATGCGGCCACCACTGCCGCTGCAGCAAACACCGCAAGCTGGCCGGCATCAAAGATGATGCCGGCCTTGGACAGGCTGCCGCCGACCCAGCTGCCGGCCAGGGCCGGCAGGCCGAGGACCATGGCTGGTCCCAGGGCCACCTGCCTGCGCCTGAGGTATGGGATGGCATTGCCCAATGCCAGCACGATCACGATCAGCAGCGACAGGGCAATCGCCGGATCGGTCTCGAGGCCCACGCCTGTGGTCAACAGTGGCAACAGCAGAATCGAGCCACCAGCCCCCAGGACCGCCAGCAGAAAGCCGATCAGGCTGCCACCGGCAACCAGCAGCAGCAGCGTGGACGTCAGCATCAGACCGTGACCCGGTTCCAGGGCATGGCTGCCAGCAGCCGGGCCATGCCGCAGAAGCCGCTGATGCCGGCAAAGACCAGCCCTGCCCCGACCACAGCGCTCAGCCAGATCCAGCCTGGTGCGGCCACCTGGCTAAGGATCACACCAAGCAGCACCAGCGATCCAGCGGCGATCTGGACCTGGCGCATCAGGGGCAGCGGGGCGCCCTGTCGGGCCTCAAGCGGCAGCCGAGCCGCCTGCCAGGCGATCAGGACCCTTCCAGGTCGGCCAGACCCACCGCCGGTGACCGGCGCTGCACGGTGGCCAATCCCCGTTCACTGCGGGCGCCGCTTTGGCAGACCAGCACCAGAGGGCCTTCGGGCAGGGGGACCTCGGCCAGCTGGGCCAAGGGAATGTTGCGGCTGCCGGGGATGTGCCCACCCACAAATTCCATCGGCTCGCGAACGTCGACGATGGTGATGCGACCGCTACGACGTTGCTCATCGAGCTCGTGGAGGCTCAGGCGCAGGGCAGGGGATTGGGTCATGGCTGAGGTTGTGGAGGATGTGTTGATGCGGGCGGTGCGGCTCAGGCGTTGATCGCCCCCTCGAGGGGATAGCCCTCATCGGCCCAACGTCTAAGGCCGCCGCGCAGGTTGGCCACCTGCTCGACGCCGGCTTTCTGCAGCTGCTGGGTGGCCAGCGCCGAGCGACTGCCGCTGTGGCACAGCACCACCACCGGGCGATGCCTGGGGATCTCGTCAAGTCGCTGGTCCAGTTCCGGCAAGGGAATCAGCAGGCTGCCGGGGATGTGACCATCTGGGCCGCTCGATTCGTCGTGCGAGCGCACATCGAGCAGGGTCAGCTCACTGCAGTGGGCGGCAACCCAACTCGGTGCCAATTCGGGTAACCCGGCAAAGCTGCGCTGCAACGGAGCCCATGCCGGTGCGGGCAGTTGCTGGTCGCGCGGTTGGCCTGAGCGCAGGTTGGCCGGCAACGCTTCGGCGATGCGATGGGGATGGGGCAGCTTCATGTTCTGCATGAAGCCGACAAAATCGCGTTCATTGGCCAGGCCCCCCAGGCGCGTGTTGTAGAGCTGTTCTTCCATCACCGAACTCATGCCGCGGCCTGTGTAGTCATGGCCCGGGTACAACTGGCAGTTGGCCGGCAGACTCAAGATCTGTTCGGTGATTGAGCGATACAGGGTGTGAGCATC
Source organism: Cyanobacteria bacterium K_DeepCast_35m_m2_023 (assembly GCA_016882345.1). Next base: position 2,061 of record VGQR01000282.1, on the reverse strand, counting down.
CCCCTGCTGGAAATCGCAGCGGCCACAGCCCCGCACCAGCAAGGCATCACCGGTGAAGGCCAGGCTCTGGTCATCGAGCACATACGTGAGGCACCCATCGGTATGGCCAGGGGTGGCACGCACGCTGAGAAAGCGGGCGCCAAACGGGATCTGATTACCGTGATGCAACGGAAGGCTGACGTTGTCGGCTCTGACGGCTGCGGCCAGGCCGATGGCGCATCCGGTCGCCTGTTGCATCAACCAACTGCCAGTGACGTGATCGGCGTGAGCATGGGTGTCCAGGCTGGCCACCACGGTGATGCCGAGCTCTTGCACCAACGCCAGATCGCGGCCGTGTTGCTCGTAGACAGGGTCGATCAGCAGGCCCTGGCGACTGGCCACGTCAGCCAGCAGATAGGAATACGTGCCGGTCTCGGCATCAAACAGCTGGCGAAACAGCAGCGGGGTAGCCCCAGCGGCTGCCGCCAGGACATCAGCTTTGCTGGCGCCCATGACCCACCTGCAACTGATATGACGATAGCAGCATAAAGGACTTATGCCGGCTAGGGCAGCGCTCTTGGTTCGTTGCGTATTCGAGCTGGCCGTCCGCAGGCGGGTCGTTGCCTTAGGCCATAATTCCTGCCAAGACATAATGGATGCCATGGCTTTGGTCGCGCCATCGCCTAAGCTGCTGGAAGAACTGAGTGCTTTCTTTCGCTTGTTGAGCGAGCCGGCACGACTTCAGTTGCTCTGCGAGCTCAAGCAGGCTCCCAGCGATGTCGCCGGTTTGATCGAGCGGACCGGGTTTTCGCAGTCCCACATCAGTCGGCAGCTCGGACAGCTGCAACGGGCAGGCTTAATCAGCTGCGAGCGCGATGGCGTTCGCCTGGTCTACAAGGCGGACGACCGCCTGATCGACGACCTGTGTGATCTGGTCCAGAACCGGATGCGACAGCGTCTGCAACAGCAACTGGACCAGCTGCAGCCCCACTGATCAGCACACCGATCGACTGATGGCCGGTTGCAACAACACCACATCTGCTCCGATCGGGGTCAGGCGACCGTCCAAGGCACACAGACCGCCTCTCACCACGTCGAGCAGCCGTTGGGCCAACGGCTGGGACAACCCGTCACAATTGAGCACCACGGTTGAGTTGTCACGCACGTTCTGTATCGCCTCCTGGGCGGCATTCAGCGAGTGTGCATGCAGCACGACCAGCTGGGTATGACCCGCCGCACGTGCCGTCCCCAGGGTGATCAGCCGGTGTTGCTCGATGGACCCATCCAGCCAGGCGCCATCGGTGATTGCCGTAACCATCGGTTCCCGCGGCTATGCCACGCCCTGGGAGAGAACACCCATCTCGCCACAACCGAGCGGCTGCGTCAAAGCACCAGGAGTCCTGGATCGACTCATCTGTCTCCCCTTGAGATGCACGATCACGGCTCGTGCTGGCGCCGATTACACTCGCCATCAGCCAATTTGAGCGTTTTCGCATCAGGCCGGCTGATTTTGTCAAGCGTTTGGCTCTTTTCCTCAAGCCCGTTCGCTCTGCAGCGCCGACCAAGGGTGTCGCCAGCGGCAATGTGGAAAAAACCCTGATCCCTGGGGGAAACCAGCCATGGTTTGCGGAAAACCTGGTGACTTCAGGATTGCTGATCAGTCTCGCGACCCTTGATTGTGGAACGGCATGGCAGAACAGCGGCAAGCCCATGGTTGGGCTTGGCCGTTTTCGCCAGCATGGGCAAAACCCCAGCGCCACCCTGGTCCAGCATGTTGCGTCGTTTCGGCACGTTGCCTTCGATTCCCTGGCGGCTTCCTGTGGTCGCTCTGCTGTCGTGGCTGATGTTGCGCGCAGTCCCAGACCCGTGGTGGCCATCGGCTCTGGCTCCCTGGCTCGCCATCCTCGACGACCTCCTGATCACCTATGCAGGCCTGCAACTGCTGGGATGGTTGCTGACCGAAGTCCCCAGCGCCATCGGTCTTTGGCGGGAGCCGCCCACGATTCTCAGAGACCTTTGCCTGCTTCTGATTGCCACAGCCACCACGGTGGTCATTGTTCAGCAACAGGTTCGCATCAATCT
>VGQR01000281.1 GCA_016882345.1 Cyanobacteria bacterium K_DeepCast_35m_m2_023 | reverse complement strand
TGCTGGGGCTGGCCTCCACCAACCCCTCGTCTTCGAGAGAGCGCAAGTGCCGTCTGGTCACCTGGACCGAGACACCCAAAGTGCTGGCCAGGTCTGCAGCGGTGGCTTCGCCGAGTCGCAGCAGGACGGCCAGCAACCCAGTCCGGGTTGGGGTCTGGGGTTGTGCCTGGGCGGTGGCGCTCATGGCGGTCCGGTGATAGGCCCACCATGCCACGCATTGCTGGGCATTGGGGGAATGCGTCAGGGCGCAGCACCCGCGCGGCACAATGATCTGACCTCCAAGGGGTTGGATTCGGTGGCCTACGCTGCCTTTAAGAAACCATTAGGTTTCGAAAGTCTCCCCTCCAGTCGAGGCTCTGACGTCAAACCCGTCTTTACCCATGGCCGATCCCGCAGCTTCTGCCCCAAGTGCTGAGAGCCTCGAGGTGATCCGCAAATTTGCGGAAACCTATGCCCAGCGCACAGGGACTTACTTCTGCAGCGATCTGGGTGTCACCTCGGTTGTTCTTGAAGGGCTGGCACGCCATAAGGATCAATTGGGAGCTGCCCTATGCCCCTGTCGCCATTACGAAGACAAAGAAGCAGAGGCATCCCAGGCATTCTGGAACTGCCCTTGCGTTCCCATGCGTGAACGCCATGAGTGCCACTGCATGTTGTTCCTCACGGAAGATAATGCGTTCAGGTGTGAGAGGCAGACGATCAGCATGGAAGAAATCAAGTCCAGTATTGCCGGTTCAATCTGAACAATGACATCCACAGCTGTTAGTGATCTGGTTTCGCAGCCATACAAGTATGGTTTTGTCACCGATATTGAAACCGTAAAGATTGCCAAAGGCCTCAGCGAAGATGTCGTTCGTCTGATTTCGGCTAAAAAACAGGAGCCGCAGTTCCTGCTTGACTTCCGTCTGCGCGCTTTCAGGCAGTGGTTACAGATGGAAGAACCTGACTGGGCTGCGCTCGGTTACCCGCAGATTGATTATCAAGACATCATTTATTACGCCGCCCCTAAGCAGCAGACTAAGAAGGCAAGTCTCGACGAGGTTGATCCCAAGTTGCTCGAGACTTTTGACAAGCTTGGCATTCCGTTGAGTGAGCAAAAACGCCTGTCTAACGTTGCAGTCGACGCTGTCTTTGATAGCGTTTCCATTGCCACTACCTTTAAGGCTCAGCTCGCAGAGCATGGTGTTGTCTTTTGTTCAATCAGTGAAGCTGTCAAAGAGCATCCTGAGTTGATTGAACGTTATCTCGGCACCGTCGTGCCAAGCAATGATAATTATTTCGCGGCTTTGAATTCCGCTGTCTTCAGCGATGGCTCCTTTGTGTATATACCAAAGGGTGTGTCTTGCCCGATGGAGTTGTCCACCTATTTCCGGATCAATTCCGGCGATACCGGCCAATTCGAGCGCACCTTGATCGTGGCCGAAGAACAGGCTTCAGTCAGTTACCTTGAGGGTTGTACTGCCCCAATGTTCGACACGAACCAATTGCATGCTGCCGTGGTGGAGCTGGTGGCTCTCGATGATGCATCGATCAAGTACTCCACTGTGCAGAATTGGTACGCGGGAGATGAGAATGGTGTGGGGGGTATTTACAACTTCGTCACCAAGCGTGGCCAGTGTCGCGGTGCACGCAGCAAGATCAGTTGGACCCAAGTCGAAACGGGATCGGCGATCACCTGGAAATACCCAAGTTGTGTGCTACAAGGTGCCGACTCAGTTGGAGAGTTTTATTCCGTAGCTCTCACCAACAACAGGCAGCAGGCTGATACGGGCACCAAGATGATTCATGTCGGCCCACGTACCCGCTCGACGATTGTGAGCAAGGGGATCAGCGCTGGACATTCGAGCAACAGTTACCGCGGTCTGGTTCAGATTGGTCCCCAGGCGCGTGGGGCCAAAAATTATAGCCAGTGCGACTCAATGTTGATTGGTGACCAGGCTGCTGCCAACACCTACCCCTACATCCGCTCGCAACAAAGTGATGCAGTCGTTGAACATGAGGCCAGCACCTGTCGTATGTCTGAAGACCAACTCTTTTACTTGCAAAGTCGAGGCATTGGCTTTGAAGAAGCCGTTTCGATGATGGTCAGTGGCTTCTGTCGCGACGTGTTCAATCAGTTGCCAATGGAATTTGCTGCCGAGGCCGACAAGCTGTTGTCGCTCAAGCTGGAGGGATCGGTGGGCTGATGCATGGGTTATCCCTAGTTGCTCCCATGGGGATGGCGAGACGGGTTTGTCATGATCTCCCGAAGTTTGAAGACTTGCATTGCTGTTTGTTTTTCGCCTGTTGCTGCCGTGATTCGCACTGACGCCCCCGTCCTGCTTGAAATTCGTGATTTGCAGGCCTCAGTTGAGGGCCAGACCATTCTTCATGGCGTCAATCTGACGATTCGCGCCGGCGAGATCCATGCGGTCATGGGTCGCAATGGCAGCGGCAAAAGCACCCTCTCGAAGGTGCTGGCTGGGCACCCGGCCTACAGTGTGATCAGCGGTTCGGTGCTTTACCGAGGCCAGGACCTGTTGGCGTTGGCGCCCGAGCAGCGGGCCCGGTTGGGTCTGTTTCTGGGATTTCAGTATCCCGTTGAGATTCCTGGCGTGAGCAATCTGGAATTCCTGCGGGTCGCGACCAACGCCCGTCGTGACGAGCGTGGCGAAGATGAGCTTGATACCTTTGCGTTTGAAAATCTTGTGCGTCAGCGCATGTCTCTCGTGCAGATGGACCCGGCGTTTCTGGATCGCTCCTTGAACGAAGGATTCAGTGGCGGTGAGAAAAAGCGCAATGAGATTCTGCAAATGGCTCTGTTGGAGCCAGTTGTGGCGATCCTGGACGAGACTGATTCGGGGCTCGACATCGATGCCCTGCGGATCGTTGCCGCTGGTGTGAACGAGCTGTCCGGGCCTGACAACGCCACCCTGCTGATTACGCATTATCAGCGCCTGCTCGATCTGATCACCCCCGATCACGTCCATGTGATGGCTGCTGGACGGATCCTCCGCAGTGGCGGTGCTGACTTGGCGCTGGAGTTGGAGCGCACTGGTTACGACTGGGTTGATCAGGAATTAAGCCGGCTTGGGGTTACTGCAGCTCCGAGTCTTGCGGAGGTGTCCTGAATGCTGGCAACCCCAACCCTGACGCAAGCCGGAGTGTCAATGTCCACAGCCAACCCTTGGGAGGCACTCGTCGGTATGCCCATGCCGACGCGACGCCAGGAAGACTGGCGCTTCAATGATTTGTCGCTGCTGGGCGCGCGGCAGCCACGACTCTGGTCGGGTGCCAATCCCCTGGCCGCGATCACCCTTCCCAAGGGTGTGATGCATCTGGATCCGACCCTGGCCGAGTCGCACTGGCAGCAGCTCCTGACTGCAACCGGCTGTACACAACACTGGCCTGTCCGCCTCAATGGGTCGGCCAGCCCTGCTGCTCTGTCCCTGCTGGTCAACGCAGAGGCGGAACCGCTCTGCCTTGACCTGGACGCTGGATCGGCCGATGAAGTGCTGGCGCTGCGATTGCTGCTGGTGATCGAGCCCGGTGCCGATCTCACGGTCTGTCTCCGTCTGCGCTCCAGTGGTCCCAGCGTCACCAGCGTGGTTTGTGCTGCCGTGATGGCAGAGAACGCGCGGCTGTCGCTGGCCTCCGTGTCCGAGGGGCATGGTGATGCGGTGCTGATGGCCCATTTGCCCGTGTTGCA
>VGQR01000280.1 GCA_016882345.1 Cyanobacteria bacterium K_DeepCast_35m_m2_023 | reverse complement strand
GTCGCCACGACCGAGCATCCCGATGGCGTGGTGCTGACCCTGGCCCCTCCGCAGGCGGCGATGCCCCAGTCACCGGATTTTGGCCTGGTGCTGGATGGCATCCAGGACCCCGGCAATCTGGGCACGTTGCTGCGCACCGCCCTGGCCGCAGGCATCGATCAGGTCTGGCTGGCCGACGGAACTGATCCCTACCAACCCAAGGTGCTGCGCGCTTCGGCCGGCGCCGCGCTCGAGCTGGCCTGCCGGCGGGAGCCGCGCCCGGCGGTGGCCGAGCGACTGGGCGCCGCTGCGGCCCAGGGCCTGCAGGTGGTGGCGACGGTGCCGCCCGCCGGCGGCGGCATTCCGTACTGGGACCTCGACTGGACCCAGCCGACCCTGGTGCTGCTGGGGGCTGAAGGGCCTGGGATCAGCGCCTCACTGCTCGCGCACGCCACGGCCCGGGTTGTCATCCCCCACAGCCCAGCCGTCGAATCGCTCAATGTGGCGGTGGCCGCGGCGCCACTGCTGCTGGAGCGCACCCGGCAGGAGAGAATGCCCATCAATTGATGCATCTGGGCCCCGTGAGCGACGGCAGCTTTGACTTTGATGTGCTGGTGATCGGGGCCGGCTACGGCGGCTTTGACGCCGCCAAGCACGGCTGCGAGCACTGCCTCAAGGTGGCCATCGTCGAAAGCCGCGACATGGGCGGCACCTGCGTCAACCGGGGCTGTGTGCCGTCCAAGGCGCTGCTGGCCGCCAGCGGCCGCGTGCGCGAACTGGCCGACAGTGAGCACCTGGCCCAGTTCGGCATCCACGCCGGCCCGGTGCGCTTTGAACGGCAAAAGATCGCCGACCACGCCAACCAGCTGGTGGCCACGATCCGCACCAACCTCACCAAAACCCTGGAGCGGGTTGGCGCCACGATCCTGCGCGGTGAAGGCCGGCTGGCCGGCCCCCAGCAGGTGACCGTGCGCGAGAGCGGCAGCGGCGTCGAGCGCACCTACACCGCCAAGGAGATCATCCTCGCCACGGGCTCCGAGCCCTTTGTGCCCCCGGGCATCACCACCGACGGCCGCACCGTGTTCACCAGCGACGAGGCGGTGAGCCTGGAGTGGCTGCCGCGCTGGCTGGCGATCATCGGCAGCGGCTACATCGGCCTCGAGTTCGCCGATGTGTACACCGCCCTGGGCTGCGAGGTCACCGTGATCGAGGCCCTCGATCGGTTGTTGCCGACCTTTGATCCCGACATCGCCAAGATCGCCGCCCGCAATCTGCTCGATGGCCGCGACATCGACGCCCGTGCCGGTGTGCTGGCTCAAACGATCACACCGGGCTGCCCCGTCAAGATCGAGCTGGTCGACATGAAGACCCGCGAGCCGGTCGAGACCCTGGAGGTCGACGCGGTGCTGGTCGCCACCGGCCGGGTGCCGTCCAGCGCCAGCCTCAACCTGGCGGCAGTGGGCGTCGAGACCAACCGCGGTTTCATTCCGGTCAACGACCGCATGCAGGTGCTGGTGAACGATCAGCCCGTGCCCCACCTGTGGGCCGTGGGCGATGTCACCGGCAAGATGATGCTGGCCCACACCGCCGCCGCCCAGGGGGCTGTGGCCATCGACAACATCTTGGGTCACCCGCGCCAGATCGATTACGGCTCGATCCCGGCGGCCACCTTCACCCACCCCGAGATCAGCTCGGTGGGCCTCAGCGAAGCCGACGCCAAGGAGCTGGCCGCCAAAGACGGCTTTGACCTTGGCGTGGTGCGCAGCTATTTCAAGGCCAACTCCAAGGCCCTGGCCGAGCTGGAGAGCGACGGCCTGATGAAGCTGCTGTTCAACAAGAGCAGCGGTGAAGTGCTGGGCGCCCACATCTATGGCCTGCACGCCGCCGACCTGATCCAGGAGATCGGCAACGCCGTGGCCCGCCGCCAGAGCGTCAAGCAACTGGTCAACGAAGTCCACACCCACCCGACCCTCTCGGAAGTGGTCGAGGTGGCCTACAAGCAGGCCGCCCTGGCCCTTGCCGCCTGAACCCATGGAATTCCGTCGCCGGCCGCCCAACCCCAAGGTGAAGGTGGCCCACCTCGAATACGCCATCCCCCACGAGGACGAAGCGCCGCGCCACATTCTGGAGCAGATCGTCTGGGCCAAGGACCGCGAAGTGGCCGTGGCCCGCGAACGCGTCAGCCTCGAGCAGCTGCGCAAGCAACTGGAGGGCCTGCCGGCCTGCCGCGACTTCGTGGCGGCGCTGCGGGCCAGCTGCCGCAAGCCAGCGGTGATCGCCGAGATCAAGAAGGCCAGCCCCAGCAAGGGGGTGATCCGCGAAGACTTCGACCCCGTCGCGATCGCCCAGGGCTATGCCGCAGGCGGTGCGAGCTGCCTGTCGGTGCTGACCGACAAGCAGTTTTTTCAAGGCGGCTTCGAGGTGCTGGTCAACGTGCGCCAGGCCGTGGACTTGCCGCTGCTGTGCAAGGACTTCATCCTCAGCCCGTACCAGCTGTACCAGGCCCGAGTCGCCGGCGCCGATGCGGCCCTGCTGATCGCCGCCATCCTCGAAGACCAGGACCTGACCTACCTGCACAAGGCAGCCCGCAGCCTGGGGCTGGCGGTGCTGATCGAGGTGCATGACGCAGGCGAACTGGCGCGCGTGCTGGCCCTGCCCCTGTGGCAACAGGGCGGCGCCGGCGGCCACACCCTGATCGGCATCAACAACCGCGACCTGAGCACGTTTGCGGTTGACCTGGCCACCACCGAAGCGCTGTCGCAGCAGTACGGCGATGGGATCCGCGAGCGCGGCGCCTTGCTGGTCAGCGAATCGGGCCTGTTCACGCGCGAAGACCTCGATCGCGTGCGGAGCGCCGGCGCCGATGCGGTGCTGGTCGGCGAATCGCTGATGCGCCAGGCCGATGTCACCGCTGCGCTCGAAACCCTGATCGGGGGCTGAGTCTTTGGCCAACAGAGCCTCAGACTGGCTGCATCAGGCTCATCAGGATCTTGAGCAAGCCCAGCTGAGTGCTGCCCATGGACACCATGAATGGGCCTGCTTTGCAGCCCACCAGGCTGTCGAGAAGGCACTCAAGGGTTTGCATCTGCAGCACAACCAGCAGGTCTGGGGCCACGGCTTGGGAAGGCTGTTTCGCGATCTGCCTGACGCTGTTCAGGAGTGCATGGAAGCCGAGGTGCCCGAGCTTGTGGAACGCATGCGGATTCTCGATGCGTTGTACATCCCCACCCGTTATCCCGATAGCCTTCCAGACGGTGCTCCCAGTGATCACTTCGGTCACCTTCAAAGTACGGACGCTCTGACCCATGCCGGTGCGCTTGTTGACGCAATCGCGACTCAGATGGCCTGAAGCAGCCCAGGTTCTCGCCGCTGTGGTGCGGTGGGCGGCAGAACAGGCCGAGCGCAACGACGGACTGCATCGGGTCGGTGTGTTTGGCAGCTATGGCCGCGGCGACGCTGGCGTAGGCAGCGACCTGGATCTGGTGCTGATCGACGACAACACCAGCGGGACGCAATCACAGCGGTACCGCCAGTGGCCCTTTGAGCAGCTTCCTCTGTGCTGCGATGCCCTGGTGCTCACCCCGCAGGAATGGGATGAGCTGCTTGCCTCCCCCGCTTCAGACCCAGGCCTTCACGCCATGGCCAACGCCTTGAAGCGCGACTGCCGCTGGCTCTGGTGTCGTTCAGACATGGAGGCCCCCTTCATCACCCGTGACACCTGAACCGCCTGCTGA
>VGQR01000279.1 GCA_016882345.1 Cyanobacteria bacterium K_DeepCast_35m_m2_023 | reverse complement strand
TCTTTGCCTTCCAGCAGGTTGACCCGGATTCCTGTGCGGCGAGTGAATGCCGCATACAGATCTTTGTCGGTGTTGTAGTGACGCCCGGAATAGACATTGACGACCTGGTCTTGCTCCTGCGCGCGCGCGGAGCTGGCTGCACTGATCGATGCGCTTGTCCCCAAGGCCAGCACAGCCAGGCAAAGGCTGCGGTGCAGGAGCTTGAACTGGGGCATCGTTGTGCTGTCTTTGTGCAGGGTTTGGATCAGGACCCTTGCGTTGAGCGGGATCCATCTCTGCAGCAACTGTATGGAGAAGACCAAAGCCCCACCGTGACCGATGAAAAAAAAGGATGTAGCATTTGCTACACCCCTAAATTACATTGCGGCTGAGCAGCTTGTCTGTCTTCTCAGGCAACGAGGCTGCCAAACAAGGCAGCAGCATCGTCACTCTGCCAAGGGGGCTTCACGCAGCCAACAACAGCGCTGAGCAACAGCACAAGACCGCTCAACCAGATTGAATGGCAAGCGCCAAATGGTTGAAGCAGCCGATCGCGGTCATTGCACCGCTGAGCCCACACCAGTGACCAACGTTCGCTGCGTCAGCGCCGACGCACAGGAACCAGAACGGGTTGCATCAGGCCACCACCGCCATTGTCATCGTCGGAGTCGGTGGTGAGCCAACAAGCTAGTCCGAACAGGCCGATGACCGTACCCAGCAGCACCAGCTCAGCCATCGAAGTGTTTCAAGTGAACTGACGTTAACGGCCGCGGTCAAGGGCTGAGGTAACCGATGTTGCGGTTACCCGCCCCAGGGTGCAGAGCTGTGGTGGCCGGCCAGCAGCGCAGCGACCTCAGCGAAAACCCTTGCCCGCATCTTTGGCGACACAGGCCTGGAGCTGTTGCCGCAGCTTGCTGTGGTCGAGGTTCTTGCCGATCAGCACGATCTGGTTCTTGCGTTCGCCGCTGGGCCAATCGCTGTCGTCAATCGAGAAGCGCTTGCCGGCCAGGTGGAAGATGTGACGCCGTTCGCTTTCGTTGAACCAGAGGATGCCTTTGGCGCGGAAGACGCCAGCCGGCAATTGATTGTCGAGGAAATTCTGGAATTTCCGCAGTGCAAACGGTCCAGGGGCAGCAAACGAGAGGGACGTGAACCCCTCGATCGCGGCGTGATCGGGGTGATCGGCGTGGCTGTGAACATGGCTGTGGGCGTGCGCGTGGCCATGGTCATGGTCATGGTCATGGTCATGGGTGTGGTCGTGCCCGTGCCCGTGCTCGTGTTCGCAGTGGCCGTGGTCGTGGTCGCAATCGCTGTGGTCCTGCTGGGCCACCACCTTGTCGCTCTCGAACAGGCCCACGCTCAACAGCAGCGGCAGGGGCACCTCGCCTTTGACGGCGCGCAGGATGCGGGCGTCGGTCTTGATCGCACGCAGCTGGTCTTCGAGGTCGTTGAGCCTCTCCTCTTCCACCAGATCGCACTTGTTGAGCAGCAACATGTCGCTGTAGACCACTTGCGCCCGTGCCACCTCACCCTCGAGGATCTCGGGCCCGAAGTTCTCGGCATCCACCAGGGTGATGATCGAGTCGAGTCGGGTGGCATCGCGCAGGTCGCTGCCCAGGAAGGTCATGGCCACCGGCAGGGGGTCGGCCAGGCCGGTGGTCTCCACCACCAGGTAGTCGACCGGATCGGGGCGATCGAGGATGCGGTACACCGCATCCAGCAGCTCACCGTTGATCGAGCAGCAGATGCAGCCGTTGCTCAGCTCGACCATGTCTTCGCAGGTGGCCACCACCAGGTCGTTGTCAATGCCGATCTCGCCGAATTCGTTGACCAGCACTGCGGTTTTTAGGCCTTGCTGGTTGCTGAGGATGTGATTGAGCAGGGTCGTTTTGCCGGCCCCGAGAAAACCGGTGAGGATGGTGACCGGCAGGGCAGTCGTAAGCCCGGTCGTTAGCTCAGTGGGTGCAGTCGCAGTCATCGCAGCGTGTCCGGCGAAGGTGCTGAGGTCCTTTTACCCTAGAAGCTGGCGATCGTTCAGAACTTGAATCGCGTCTTGATCAAGGCCCCCAGCTGGTTGAAGCTTTGGCCGGCAGGGGTGTCCTGCCCCATCGGTCGGGACAAATAAAACAGCCCGGGGGTGACGCTGATGCTGTCTCTGAGCTGGAACTTGGTCCACCACTCCCACATCCAATTGTCGTCGTTGACGCTGCCACCGCTCACCAGGCTTGTGGCGTGGGGCGCCTGGCCGAAGGCCATGCCGGCGCTGTTGCCGGCAGCGAGGACGTCCAACCATTGGAGTCCCACCGACCAGGCCACGGCGTTGGCGGCGTTGGTGCCGGTTGGATTGCTGGCCTGGGGGCTGTAATCGAATTGGGTGATCTCGGCGCCGGCGCTGATCGAGGGGATCCAACCATTCTGACGCGGTTGCCAGTACCCGCTCAGACCAAGGGTCTGAACCATCCCGGGTTGGAAGAATGAGGGTTGCAGAAATTTCGTGGAATAGAGGCCGACGTCACCCTGAATCGCTGAGTAAACCAGGGCCATCGCCCATTGCTCTTGCCTGTACCCGAGCTGCAGCGTGGTCGAAGCCACCGAGGCTTGCGTCCCGATACCCCCGACGGCGGGGTCTCCGATGTCGGCACTCTGGGCGATGTAATTCAGGCTGACGCTCCAGGCGTTGCGGGTCCACCAGATCCCAGCACCCGGGCCCAGGTTGAAGTCGTAGCCCACCGGGGATCCCGCCATGGTGAACAGGTCGAGAATGGTCGAGTCGGGGTAGACGCTGGGGAACATCGCCAGCATGTCGTCCTGCTCGACCAGGCCTCCAAATGTGACGGTGAAATCGCTGACAGGAAACTGGTAATAAAGGCGGTTGAGCGCCACGATGTCGCTGCCATTCGTTTCTTCGAAGGCGGCCTCCAGTTGGGAGAGACGGGTGGGGCCAGCGCCGAAGAAGGTGTTGCTGGCCCTGTTGAAATTGCCGGCACGCAAGCGTGCGTGCAGCAGATCGCGGCCGTTGAAGCTGGTGTTCAGCGAAAGGCGGGTGTCGTAGTTGAAGGTGACGGCGCCGTAGAGGCTGCTGGCCTGCGTGATGGTGTTGCTGGCGCTGCCCAGAAACCCGTTGCCGCCCAGAACCATGGTGGTGTCGATGCCAAGCCGGGTTGTGGTGGAGAACGACTGGGCCTCCAGAAGGCCGATCCTGGACCCGAGTCCATCGATGCGGCCGTTGAGAATGACTCGTTCTTGGGCCAACTCGTGGATCAGCCGCCTGAGCTCGTCGCTGACCACCGTGACACGATCGAGGCAGGCGTTGAGCAGGGCCGCCGCTTCAAAGCGCGTCAGGGAGCCATTGCCCCTGAACCTGCTGCCAGGCTCACCTGCGACGCAGCCGTAGCGCCCGATCAGGTTGCTGAGTGCCTGGTAGGCCACAGTCTGTGGCCACGAGGTCCGTGAACTGGGGCGTGCTGGTCTCCTGTTCGGCGAGCGGGGCATCGCGGTTGACATCGACCAGGTTGACATCGGCGGCGCTGGCAACCTGGCCAACCAGCAGGGTCACAAGCGCCCCAAGGATCCTCAAGCCCATTGTGTTTGCAGGGTTGTTGCCCATGGGATCAGCGGCGACACCCTAAGCGCAGGTCGTTGCGGTGGCATGGACCCGGTAAGGTCCAGCGCTTGCACCGGCCGCAGCGAGCGCAACGTGCTGTGTTGGAAGGATCGTTGAAGCGTCAGCTCTGGGTGGAT
>VGQR01000278.1 GCA_016882345.1 Cyanobacteria bacterium K_DeepCast_35m_m2_023 | reverse complement strand
GCAACGGTCCAGCCGCGTTGTGGCTGTAGTGCCCGCCATGTTTAGCAAGGGCGGTGACGATCGTGTCACCGGGTTTGAGGATGGCGTTGTAGGCACCGATGTTGGCCTGCATGCCGGACAGAAATTGCACCACCCCATAACGGGTGCCGAACAGCTCTGTGGCGAGATGAACGATTTCGCGCTCGATCATGTCGATGTAGTCGCAACCGCCGTAGAGGCGGCTGCCGGGTAGGCCGATGCAGTAGCTGTTCGACAGCAGCGAGCTCATCGTCAGTCGAGCCCAGCTGCTGACCCAGGAATTGCTGGCGACCAGGTCAATTCGGTCCTGCAGAAAGCTGTTGTGGCGGCGGGTCAGATCCAGCACATGCTGCAGGTGTTTCATGGCTGATGAGGCGCGATCTGGTGCCTGCTGAGTCTGGTTGCAATCGGCAGAAGTGCGAGCGGTTGTCTGGCTGAATCAATAAATCTGACAACCGTGCTTCACAAGCCCTCGCTGCCCCGTCCAAGCTGGTTTTGATCGCTGCCGGATCACCATGGAACTTCTGCTGTCGCTGCCTGCCCTGGTGATCGCAGCCCTGCTTGGCGTCAATAGTGTCAAGGTCACCAGTGGCGGTCAGTCGCGCCTGGTCGAACGGCTCGGCAAATACGACCGCCAGTTGCAGCCGGGCCTCTCGTTTGTCCTACCGGTGGTCGAGCGTGTCGTGAGTCACGAATCGCTCAAGGAGCGTGTGCTCGACATCCCACCACAGCAGTGCATCACCCGCGACAACGTGGCGATCGAAGTGGACGCAGTCGTCTACTGGCAACTGCTCGAGCACGCCCGCGCTTATTACGCCGTCGATGATCTGCAGGCAGCGATGGTCAATCTGGTGCTGACCCAAATCCGTGCCGAGATGGGCAAGCTTGACCTCGACCAGACCTTCACGACCCGCAGTGAGGTCAATGAGGTGTTGCTCAAGGAGCTGGATCAGGCCACCGACCCCTGGGGCGTCAAGGTCACCCGGGTCGAGCTGCGCGACATCAAGCCCTCCAAAGGGGTGCAGCAGGCGATGGAGCAACAGATGACGGCCGAACGCGAGAAACGCGCCGCCATCCTGCGCTCCGAAGGCGAGCGGGAATCCCAGGTCAACGAGGCCCGCGGCCGGGCCGAGGCGTTGGTGCTCGATGCCAAGGCCAAGCAGGAGGCCCTGCTGCTTGAAGCCGAGGCCCAGGCCAAGCAGCAGGGCCTGCTGGCCCAGGCCCGTGCCGATGCGGCCACGCGGCTGGCAGAAGCCCTCAAGGCCAATCCGCAGGCGGCCGAGGCGATGCGCCTGCTGCTCGCCGGCGACTGGATGGCCATGGGCGAGCAGATGGCCCAGGCGCCCGGCGGCAGCGTGCTGATGGTCGACCCCCAGAGTCCGGCGGCGCTGCTGACCGCACTGCGCGATCTCCAGAAGGGCCAGAGCTGAGGCTTACGGCTGCTGAGCTTGCCAGCGGGCATAGAGGTCGGGACGGCGTTCGCGGGTGCGCTGCTGCTGCTGCTCGTGGCGCCAGCGGGCGATGGCGCCGTGGTCGCCGCTGCGCAGCACCTCTGGGACGGCCATGCCCCTGAACTCGGCCGGGCGCGTGTAGTGGGGGTGTTCGAGCAAGCCGGCACTGTGGCTTTCGTCGTCGAGCGAAGCCGCCGTGCCCACCGTGCCAGGCAGCAGTCGCACCACCCCATTGATCACAACGGCGGCCGGCAGCTCGCCGCCAGTGAGCACAAAGTCGCCGATCGAGACCTGTTCGTCGGCCAGGGTGCGAATGCGTTCGTCAAAGCCCTCGTAGTGGCCGCAGAGCAGCACCAGCTGCTCGTAGTCCACGGCCCAGCGCCGCAGATCGGATTGTTGCAGCGGAGCCCCCTGGGGACTCATCAGCAACACGCGCCGCCTTGCCAGCACCGGGATCGACTCGAGCGCGGCAAACACCGGCTCGGGCTTCAGCACCATGCCGGCGCCGCCGCCGTAGGGCAGATCGTCGACCTTGCGGTACTTGTCAGTGGCGAAATCGCGCGGGTTGTGGGTGTGCAGCGCGGCGATGCCCGCGGCAAAGGCCCGGCCGATCACCCCCAGGCTCAGCAGCGGGGCAAAGGCTTCGGGGGCCAGGCTGACCACGTCAAGACGCATCAGGCCGGCCGGCTGACGCGGCGGATCTCGGAGCTGAAGCTGGCCCGGCCGGGGACGCCATCGCTGCGGTGTTCGACTGTCGAGCGCAGCCTCAGGTTGGGCTTGGTGAACCAGATTTTTTCGTGCAGCTCGGCCCCGGCGACGCTGACCACCAGCTCCAGGCTGCCATCGGGCCAGAGGGTCCAGCGGCCCGCCCAGGAGCCGCTGCCATCGGCCTCGCTGCGAAAGCTGCCGTCTGCAGCAAAGTGCAGGTTGCGCGGCTCCTGTGGCGTGCCATCGGCCTTGGGGCCGACACGGATGCCTCCGGGGCCATCGGCCAGGGGGGCTTCGAGGTGCTGCACCACCAGCTCACCGCGCTCGCTGCTGTGCCAGCTGTCGTCATCACCGCTGATGCCCAGGCTCATCTGGCTGCGCAGACTCATCCACTCGCCTGCGCAGAACTGCAGGAAGTCCTTGATCGTGGCTGGTGGAAATGCCGTTTCGCCGGCGGATTGGGTGTCGCTCATGGCGCGATTCTCTCAGCTGTCGCCGCGGTAGCCCAGCTCGGCCAGGCGGGCGGCGCTGCGGCGCCAGCCCGGCACCACCTTGACGAACAGTTCCAGATAGACCGGACCGTTGATCAGCTTCTGCATCTGGGCGCGGGCGCCGCTGCCGATGTCGCGCAGCATGCGGCCACCCTTGCCGATCAGGATGCCCTTTTGGCTGCTGCGCTCGACCAGCACCGTGGCCAGCACCGCCGTGCGCGGCCCGTCGTCGACGATGCGCTCGATCTGCACCGCCACGGAGTGGGGCACCTCTTCGCGGGTGTGGGTCAGCACCTGCTCGCGGATCAGCTCGGCCAGCAGCAGCTGCTCGGGCTGGTCGCTGACCGCATCGGGCGGATATAGGTGCGGCCCCTCGGGCAGCTGGGCCGCCAGGGCCGTCACAAGGGCGCTGGTGCCCTCGCCACTGAGGGCGCTGACGGGGTGCAGGGGCCAGTCGAGCGGCTCGCGCTCACCCTCGCCCGCCAACAGGGCCTGGTAGCTCGCCGCCAGCTGGGCTGCCTGGGCCGGATCGACCAGGTCGCTTTTGTTGAGGGCCACCTGCACCAAAGCTTTGGTGCGGGCCAGCAGTTCGACGATGAAGCCGTCGCCCCGGCCCGCTGGCTGGCTGCCATCGACCAGCAGCAGCACCTGATCGACCTCGCCGATGGCGCCGCGGGCGCTCTGCACCAGGCGCTCACCCAACAGGTGGTGGGGCTTGTGGATGCCGGGGGTGTCCACCAGCACCAGCTGGGCTTCTGGCGTGGTGAGGATCGCCCGCAGCCGGTTGCGGGTGGTCTGGGCGATGGGCGAGGTGATCGCCACCTTTTCGCCCACCAGCTGATTCAGCAGGGTGGATTTGCCCACATTGGGCCGGCCGACCAGCGCCACGAAGCCCGAGCAGAATCCCGGTGGGCTCGGTCCCAGGGCCAAACCACCAGCCATGGCGCTGGCCGGCAGCGCGCTGAGGTCTGGAAACGGGGGCAGTGACTCGCTTGCGGGTGATGGCTCCATAACCTCACCATGGCAGTTCACCGTTCGTTTGCATGACCGACGCCG
>VGQR01000277.1 GCA_016882345.1 Cyanobacteria bacterium K_DeepCast_35m_m2_023 | reverse complement strand
TCTGTTCTGCTCGTCCCAGAAGCCTCTTTGCCCCACGACCTGAACTAATCGGATGTTGTGATTATAGCTGGACTGGTCGTTAATTCAAGCCATCTCGGATTTTTCGAGTCGCCCTTATGCCTATGCCAAAAAGTATAAAATCAACAACCTCGGTTTTGGCACTGATGTGCTCTACAGTCCTGTCGGAGGAGCACGAAAAAGCCTGGGTATGCTTGCCAACTTGCCCAAGGATCTGGCACCCCTGCAATCATTCAGGGACTGCGATGGAACAGTCAAAGACTTTTCCTATAGCCCATTTGAATTGATCAAAATGGCCACATCCAACAATGGCCTCATTCTGACACTGTCAGGGCCACGCACCCCCTACAACGGCGTGGACAACAAGCCGCTCAAGCCTGGGACGATCGGCGTCATCCGCCCTAACGCTGTCGCCGATCTGATTCTGGTGCGGGGCAACCCGCTAAAGAGCCTTGATTTCTTTAATAACAGCGACAACATCGTTCTCGTGATGAAAGACGGAACGATCTACAAGAATCTGCTGGACAAGCGCGGTGATGACGGGACGCGCTCCATGGGTCGATGACCCGTCAAAATGGAAGCCACCCGTGCCCGGTCATGAGCACCCCGCAGTCACATCAATCGCAAAGCGACGCCAGCCATCCCCACGACTTCGAGGTGCAGAAACAGGTGCACCAGCAGATCCGCAACGATCCCGACTACGACGACTGGGAGTACGGCACCGAGCCCCTGCCCCAGGAGGCCTGGGTGCCACCTCAGGGGGAGGGTCCTGATTCAGAACCGCCGAGCTCGAGTCGATAAAGCGTGTCTGGCCCAGCCCCCAGGGCCGCTGTGGCTTCTGCATCGGCAGCGGTGAGCATCGCCAGCAGCCGACGGCGCTGATGACGCTCGATCTGGGCCACGAGGGGCAGGGCAAGCAACACGGCGACCGTCAGCAGCGCCCAGATCCCCACCCCATGGCCCTGGCCATCGAGCAACCGGCCGGCCAGTGGCGGTGCCACCAGGGCACTGAGGGCAAAGCACTGGCTGAACAGGGCCATGGCCAAGCCCTGACGGCTGGGGGGGCTGAGCTCCACCACCGCTTCGGTCGCCGTGGGCAGAAACGCCGCCAGCCCCACCGCAAGCGGCAGCTGGGCCACCAGCACCAAGGGCGGTCCCAGCCGCGCATCCAGGGCGCTCAGGGCTAACAGCAGAGCACCGGCCGCAAAGGCCAGCAGACTGAGGCGCAGGCCCTGCTGCACGGGCCGATCGGCCAGGGCCCGCCCCAGGGGCCACTGGATCAGCAGCAGCAGCATCAATTGGGCACCGACCAGCAACGCCCCCAGGCCTTCGGCCATGGGCGCCCGCCGCAGACCGCCCCGCACCAGATCGAGCGGTAGGGCGCTCTGCATCAACACCGGCACGGCCGTGGCCACCAGCGACACCAACAGGATCGGCAGCAGCGGCGGCAACCACTGCTTCAGGGGCAAGGCGGTGCTGACCTGGCTGGGCGAGCGATCTCGCGCCGACGGAAAGGGGCCCCGCACCAACACCAGCGCCATCAGCGCCAGACAGCTCAGGTCGACGGCGTAAATGCCACGGATCTGTCCCAGGGCCGCCAGCAACGCCCCCAGCAGGGCACCGGCGGCAATACCCAGGGCATCGGCAGTGCGGGCCAGGGCATAGCCCCGCGGCGAGCCCCGGGGCCCTGCCGTGAGCGCCACCGCCAGTTCAATCGCGGGCCAGTACAGCCCCATCGACAGCCCGAGCAGAAGTTGCCCGCCCAAGTAGGCCATCAGGCTGTGCGCCGCCATCAGTTGCAGGTCGCCGACCATCGCCGTGACGACGGCCAGCAGCACCGGCAACGAGCAGCGCCAGCCCCGATCGAGCAGGCCACCGCTGGCAAAGCGGCCGGCGGTGCCCGCCAGTGCCGCCAGGGCCACGCCGCTGGTGACGCTGGTGGCCGAAAAATCGGCCCGGTGAAACACAAGGGGCGTCAGGTATAGCACCCCCCCCGCGCCGAGGGACCCCACCTGTCGCACCAGCACCACCCGGCGCAGCGACGGGGGAAACTGGCTCCACCAGGACGTCTGCGTTCTGGGCCTTGCCTGTGCCTGCATCAACCGCCCGCCGCCGCCTCTTCGGAGTTGTCGCCAGTCTGCTGCTGGTGGGATCGGGGCTGCCTGCCGGCGCCGCCGAGGTGCTCGAGTTGCAGCTCGATGGTCTGGCGATTCCGATCGACCTCAGGCAGCTCGAAGCCTGGAGTCAGGCACCCGACCAGAGCAACAACGACCTGGCCATCTGGCTCAACCTGCTGGATCCGCGCAGCCGGCGCAATCTGGTGCAGTTGTTGCGGGCACCGCTGGTGCGCGATCGCAGCTTTGGCCAGCAGCTGCTGGGCAGCTGGACCGGCGACCAGCTGCTCAACGAAGTCGGGGAACTGCTGCGTCAGGATGACGACGGGGGATCCAGCAACGGCGCCGTCATGCTGCGCCAGACCGTCGATGCTCTGCTGGCCCAGCGCGGCGAGCTGTCCAGCCTCGATCTGCTGTTGGCTCTGCCGAGCCGGCGCATCAGCCTGCAGCTCGATGGGGTGATCGAGCTGGCCGAGCAATGGCGCCAACAACTGCAGCTGCAGCATCGGGCCTGGCGCAAGCTCTACGGGTTGGGGCTGCCCCAGCGCCGCGCCACACCCTTGCAACTGAGCCAGGGCAGCAGCACCCAGCCCAGGCTGCTGCCCCTGGTGGTGGGGCACCGCCGCGAAAGCCTGCAACTGCAGCTGTGGTCAGCCCAGTCTCGCCCCCAGGGCGCCTGGGTGGTGCTGATGCCGGGCCTCGGCGGCAGCGGCGACCAACTCAGCTGGCTGGCGGCGGCCCTGGCCGAGTGGGGGTGGCCGGTGGTGGTGCTCGAACACCCCGGCAGCGACGACGAGGCGATGAAAGCCTCGCTCATCGGCCAGCGTCCGCCACCGGGGGCCGAAAGCCTGGGCGAACGGCTCGCCGATGTGCAGGCCGTGCTCGCGGCCCAGCGCCGTGGCGCGTTGGACGCCCTGGGCGTTGCCAGGGGTGCGCCGGTGGTGTTGATGGGCCATTCCCTGGGGGGGCTGACCGCCCTGATGGCGGCCGACCTCAGACCCGAACGGGGCTTGGGCCAGCGCTGCCGCCAAGCGCTCAAACGCCTGCCCCTCACCAATCTGTCGCGGCTGCTGCAGTGCCAGCTGAGCGCCAGTGCCCCGCTTCAGGGGGCTGATCCAGGGGCGTCGAGCACCCCCATCGCCGCCGTGGTGGCGTTCAACGGCTTCGGCAGCCTGCTGTGGCCCAACGCCGGGCTCGATCGCTTGAAACCGCCCGTGCTGTTGGTGGGGGGCAGCCTCGATCTGATCACCCCACCCCTGAGCGAGCAGCTGGGGGTGTTTGTGAGCCAGCGCCACCCGCGCAGCCGCCTGGCGCTGATCGAGGGGGCCAGCCATTTTTCAACGGTGCGACTGGGTTCCGAGGGGGGAGCCCTGTTTCAACTGGGCGATGACCTGGTGGGGGTCGATCCACGCAAGGTGCAAAGCCTGCTGCTGCAACTGACGACCGAATTTCTGCAGGGGCTGCAGCAACCGCTGCTGCTGTCGCCCCAGATCCGCGACAGCGGGGGGGTGCGTGCCCATGTGCTGAGCCCGCAACTGGCCCGCCGCTGGCAACGGCAGATCAGAACTCCAGACGGGGGTCCAGCAGCGCCACCAACACGTCGA
>VGQR01000276.1 GCA_016882345.1 Cyanobacteria bacterium K_DeepCast_35m_m2_023 | reverse complement strand
ACAAAGGCGATGGGCCGCACCTTCTACAACTTGCAGGGCCTCACCGACCAGCAGCCTCTTCACCAGTTCTGGCGTTCTCCTCAGCCGAGTGATCGCTCGCTGTTCTACCGCTTCTGTTTTCACCTGATTACCACCACCCAGGTAAATGGAAACTATGATGGTGCCTTCCCATTTCGCAGCACATTTCCAATTTCGGCAGAAGCAAACCGACTCTCTCCCGCCCCCGGAAGGCCTATGGAATCGCCTGTTGGGTTTTGCTTTTGGGAGGGGCTGGCATTGGTGGCCAGGGCTGTCATCAGGCTGGGCTGGCTCCTCTGCGTTTTTGTGATCTATGGCCTGCAGCTGCTAGCTCTAGCCTTGGGCTTTCGCCGCTCGGCCGGCTGGATGCTGTCGTTGGCTGCGGCTGCAGCGTTGCGTGCCCTCGGTGTGCAAGTTGTGCTTGACGATAGCCATCCCAGTGAGCCAATAGGCACCCCACTCGTTCACATCTGGAACCATGCAAGTCCTATTGATGTATTGGTGGTGCAGGGTGTGCTCAGGCTACCCAGCATCACCACCGCCAATCTGCATTTGAGTCGTGTGATGCCCTGGTTTGCTCGCTCGGCGGCAAACGCCGGCCACGCCTTGATGAATCATCGCGACCGGGGATCGCGCACAGCAGCGCTCTACGCAGCTTCCCGCACCTTGGCAGAACAGGGACAAATTATGCTTGCTCCCAACGGGTCACTGGTGACTTCCATTGATGAGCGTGTGTCGGCCAGTGCCCTGCTCCTGGCTCGGCGCCATGGTGCATTGGTGGTGCCATGGACCTTTGTCTTGGAGGGGATCTCTAGCCCAGCGCATCTACGCTATCGGCCTCTTCGGCTCCTGTTCTCGCGCCTCACTGCTCCTCTGGGCACCATCTATTGCCGCAGGGGCCGGGCTCAGGATCTGTCAATTCCACAGGGCAGCTGCGATGCCAGCCAGTTCCAGGCTGCGGTGCAAGCCTATTACGCTGGGCAGGGCGCTGCTAAAACAAGCGAGATGTTGTGACCACCAAAGCCAAACGCATTCTTCAGCGCCAGGCGTTCGCTGGTGCTGGCTGTACTGCTTGGCTGGCCAAGGTTGTTGCCGAGTGAAAGAGGGTCCTGAACCACATTGAGATTCACCTCTGGATCCACTGGCTTGGCGTTCAGAGAAGCTGGCACCTTGCCTGCCCGCAAAGCCTGCAAGGCCAGAATCGTCTCGACTGCCCCGGCCGCACCCAGTAGGTGTCCCAGCTGACTCTTTGGAGCCGTAACTGGCAGGCTGTCCAGGGCGGGTCCCAGTGCTCGGCGTAAGGCCCGGGCTTCAGCTAGATCTCCCAGTGGAGTGCCCGTGGCATGACCCTGCACAAAGCTGAGATCTGCCGCACTGATCTCCGCACGGCGCAAGGCATCGCGAATGGCGCGACTGGCTTGGATTCCTTCTGGTTCCGGTGCCACCATGTGATGGCCGTCGCTGCTACTGCCGCAAGCAAGCAACCAACCCAAAGGACTGGCTATTCTCGCCACATCTCTTGCCGGCTGTAACACCAACACCCCGGCGCCTTCTCCGAGTACAAAGCCATCACGATCTTTGCCGTAGGGCCTTGAGGCCTGCTCGGGAGCCTCATTGTGGGTAGACAGTGCCCTCATGGCCGAAAAGCCCACCAAGCTAAGTCGGTTTACTGGGGCTTCGCAGCCACCGGCCAGCACCACATCGGCCCGGTCATCCTGAAGCAACCACTGGGCAATGAGTAAAGCTTCGGCGCCAGAGGCACAGGCCGATACCGGCGTATGGGTACCTCCGTGGATGCCCAGCTCAATGGCAATCTGGCCTGCAGCAGCATTCGGGATCAACATCGGCACGGTTAGGGGCGTAACCCGGCTCGGCCCCGCATCCAGCAGGTTCGAGTGTTGTCGTTCCAAGCTGGCTAGACCACCGATGCCCGTGCCGATTACCACGGCAATCCGGTTCGAATCCACGTTGCCCAGCTGTTGACTGGCCTGGCTCCAAGCCTCTCGCGCTGCAAGCAGTGCCAGTTGGGAGCTTCGATCAAGCCGACGCTGAAGCAGTGGTTCCAGGCTCTGAAATGGACTCTCACCGGCACGCTCATTCAAGCTGCCAGCAATGCGGCAGGGAAGATCGCTGGCCCAGCTTTCACTTAGAGCTCGAATGCCCGACTGGCGCCCCAACAGCGCATTCCAGGTTTCCTGGGCAGTGAAACCGAGAGGCGTCAGGGCGCCCCATCCTGAAATCGCCAGCCGTTCAGTTGGCTTGGGCATCATCCGGATAGAGGGTGGAAAGGTAGGTTTGAATATCTTCGACTGTTCGAAAGTTTAGCAGATCTTCCTCTCGAATCTTAATGCCAAGATGTTCATCGGCTTCGATTAAAATTTCATAAAAACCCAGTGAGTCAATCCCAATATCCTCGATAAGCCTTGCCTCAGGCTTGATCAGCGAGGGCTCCGCTCCAGAAATGCGCGCCAATATATCATAGAATTGTTTGTTAAGGTGGGCTTGACAGATTCTTTCACTTGAAGTTTTGTCAACCGCTGGGCCCGAGAGCACTGATCGGTCGCGGAAAGTTTTGGAGTCCGGTCCCCGAGGGTAGCGATCAGGGATTGGATCCATCGATGAGATATTATTTATTGCGTCAAATTATAGCAGCAAGCTGGGCTGGCATCGAAGGCCTCGGTCAGGGCCGCCTAAAAGTCGTTTCATGTCTTGCTCATGGCCACGCCTCTAAGAGCGAGCATTCCCCTGATGTCGTGGCTCAGTTCTTGCTGGCCTGCGTGCACTGATCAGTAGCCGCCGTTGCGGAGCAGGTTCATCACCACCGTGCGCAGGAACGAAAACAGAGGCGCTCCGTTGCGGTTGGCGTAGCGGTAAGCGTCCTCGTGCAGCTGCGTATCCCGCGGCCAATGCCACTCGTTCTCGTAGACGCCAGGCTTCTGCGAAGCAGTACGACCAGCGCTGGCGGATCAGTCGTAGCAGGGCTTCTGGCTTGGACCGCAGGCTGGTGAGGAAGTAGTGGGCCCGTGGCATCTGATGGCCTCTGCGGGTCACGGTGGTGGTGATCATCTCGATGATCCAGCTCACTCCAGACCAGTTCTCCTTGATGTGATCTGGAGCCTCCTTGGCCCGCATCTCCCAGATGGTGTCCCGGCCATGATTTTCCCCTTTAGCCCTTGCGGTGAATGGGATGTGACGCTTGCCCTGGAACTGGCACTGGATCTGGCGGTGCAGGGTTTTCTGGTTGCCTTTCACCGTCAAGAGCACGTCGGCCTCCTTGGCGTAGACGCAGTCTTCTCCAAAGGAGTAGCACCAGCGAAAAACGCTTGCGTGGTGTGCAGGGCATCCGCCTGGATCAAGGTGCCCTCCAGCTCAAGGGTGCTCAGCAGCTCTTTGAGCGCAGCCCGTTCGCTGGATTCGTGGGTGTCGTAGGCCTTCTGAGCCAGGGCGACACCGAGGGCCCGGGCGTAGCCAGTGACCTGGGCGACAAACCGGTGGCTTCCGTCCTCGGTCTCCACCGCTGAGCCTTTGAGCGTCTTGCCGTCGCACACCAGCTGCTCCAAACCCTCAGCGCCGCCTGGGATCTGGCTGATCATCCAGGCCTGAAACACATCGCCAAAGGTCTGCAGGTGAGCCTTGTTAAACAGGCAGAGAAAGGTGACGTCTGACGGCCAGCGTTGGAAATCCAGGCCGAGTGCCTGGTTGAGTGCCTGCCGATGCCGCCGAGCGAAGGCCT
>VGQR01000275.1 GCA_016882345.1 Cyanobacteria bacterium K_DeepCast_35m_m2_023 | reverse complement strand
TAAATCGGTAATGCTCGGCTGCCAAAATCAAGCGGGCAATCGCCAACAGTTCATCGGCGCTGTAATCAGGGAAGTCGATGTGATTGGCGACCCGCGACGACAGGCCTGGATTCGATTGATAAAACACATCCATGCGCTCCTTGTAGCCGGCAAAGATCACCACCAAATCGTCGCGGTTGTTCTCCATCACCTGCAGCAGGATTTCGATTGCTTCGGCGCCATAGTCGCGCTCATTTTCGGGCCGGTAGAGGTAATAGGCCTCATCGATGAACAGCACACCACCCATCGCCTTCTTGAGCATCTCCCGTGTTTTCGGGGCAGTGTGGCCGATGTACTGCCCCACCAGGTCATCGCGCGTGGCCATGACCACATGGCCCTTGCGCACATAACCCAGTTTGTGCAGGATCATGCTCATCCGTTCAGCCACAGTGGTTTTGCCGGTGCCCGGCCGCCCTGTGAACGACATGTGCAGGCTGGGAGGCGTGGTCTGCAGGCCGAGTTCCCCACGCGCTTTGTCCACCACCAACAACGCAGCGATCTCGCGAATGCGGGCCTTGACCGGGCGCAAACCGATCAGTTCGCGGTCCAGCTGCTCAAGCACAGCCTGAATGCCGGCACCGTCGTAGGCATGCTGCAAGTCAATGGTGGGTTCGCCGGCAACAGACCATGGAGACGGCGAGTCAGGATCCATCAGGCCTCCAGCAACGCATCGATTGCCGCTGCAAAAGCCTGCTCATCGCTGCCCACGGGGTCGGCGTCCCCCTCGGGTCGCACGGTGATGTTCACATAGGTGCGACCAAAGCTGATGTCGGGGAAACGCTGCTGCTGCTCCGACAGATCGTTGAGGCGCTCCAAAAAGGTGCGCGTGGCCTGATAGTCGTCAAATTCGATGCGTCGCTCGAGGCGATCGGCCTGCTCGGGCTTGGGCCTAGGGGTCCAGGGCTGATCCATGCCCACCAACCTACGCCGACAGACAGTCGGTGCGGCCAGCCGCCAGCCGGGTGGCCCAGGCCAGCGCATAGGCCGCATTGGCAGCCTGCTGGGGTGGATCGCCACCATCGAGGGGGTGGGGCATCGTGCCGTTGATGGCGGCGTTGGTCACACAGAACATCGCCTTCTGAAAACTCATGCAGATCTTGACCCGCACATCACCCTCGCCGCGCGTGCGTTGGCGATACCAGTCATGCAGGGGTTCGGGCAGATGGCGATACATGTCCTGCATCAGCAGGCTGGGCGGGATGCCGGCGCCCATGCTCGGCAGCGGGTCGGCATAGAGAGCGCCGTAGGCAAACTGCGACTGATCGGGTGAAATCTGCTGGGCCTGGGCGTTGAAGCTGACGGTGCCAAGGAAAGGCATGCCCCGCAGAAACACCGCCTCGACATAGGGAACGGCCACATCCACCAGAAATGTGAGACCGGCTTCTGGAGGCAACACCCAGAAGTGCTCACCAGCAATGCTCACCCCGTAGGCGATGGGGTTGGCTGCAGCAGCCACCAGGCCGTCCTTGATGAAATCGACCACCTGCGCAATGGTGCTGACCCGACCCTCTCGCTCGGCAGCGGCCAGATCCAGAAACAGATCGCACATCACGCGCCAGAACTGACCCAGGGCATGGGTGGTGGCCGCCGAACGAATCAGCTCCGGCAGAAAACCAGGGAACAGGGGATGCAGCAGGGCTAGCAGCGGATCACGCCGGCGTTTGGCGTGGATGATGGCGCGGCAGTTGGCGGCAAACGCCTCACTGTCGAGATAGGCATCCATGCCGCCGGTGCCATGCCAGAACATCGCCTTCTGGCAATACTCGGCATACTCAAAATTGATGCGGTCGTGATTGAGATGACGCCAGATCTTGGCCGGGCTCAGATCGCCATCGAGGTACTTGAAGATCGGTACCGGATTGAGAAACTGCTGCTCGGCTTGATAAATGAGGTTGATGCTGTAGGCATCGAGCACCTCACCGTAACTCTCCAGGACCGCCACCACCTCCAGCAGGTGGTCCGCAGTGTCACTGAGCAGCGTCTGGCCACTGAGCAGGCGGCGTTGAATCTCCCCAACGTCAAGCGAAGGATCGAGATGGACCAGATCGGCAGAGATGACTGGCATCTCAGTTCAGCCCCCCCGCGCTCAGCAGTTGAGCGGTGGTCGCCAGGCGGGCCATGGCGGTGGTGGCGGCTTCGCTGAGGTGTCCGAGGCTGGCGGGCACCAGACCCAGGGCCACGACTCCAGAAGCCAGGGCAATTGCGGGGATGGTTTCGCGCGGGGCAACGGGAGCCAGACGCACATCGAGCTTGCCATCGACGGCGGCATCTCCAGTGGCAGGGGTGATCGCCAAGCGCCCAAAGAAGACGCGGTTGACCAACAGCAGGAAATAAACCGCGGTCAAGCCTGAACCAACCATCGACAGCAAGGTCGCCAGGGGAAACACCCCAATGCTGCCGCGAAACACCAGAAACTCGGAAATGAAGCCCGCCATGCCAGGCAAGCCTGCACTGGCCATCACGGCCACAATCATCAGTGAGCCGGTCAGGGGCAAGCCTTTTTCCGGATTGAGCAACCCGTGCAACACCTGCAGATCGCGGGTACCGGTCTTGCGGTACACGATGCCGACAAGCAGGAACAACAGTGCTGAGATCAGACCATGGCTGACCATCTGGAACACTGCTCCCAACAAGGCCACTGGCGTGTTGGCAGCTGCCGCCAACAGCACGTATCCCATATGGCCGACCGAGCTGAAGGCCACCATGCGCTTCATGTCGGTCTGGGCGATCGCCGCCAAGGATCCGTACAACACTGAGATCGCCGCCCAGATGGCCAGTCCAGGCGCCAGCTGGGCCCAGGCCTCAGGGAAAAGCTGCAAACCGAAGCGCACCAGACCGTAGGTGCCGAGTTTCAGCAGCACCCCGGCCAACAACACCGACACCGGCGTCGACGCTTGGGTGTGGGCATCGGGCAACCAGTTGTGCAGGGGCACGAGCGGGATCTTGATTCCGAACCCAAGCAACAGCGGCACCAGCAGCAGCAGCTGCCCCCCCATGGCCAGGCGATCCGACAGGACCGGCGTGAGACTGAAATCGACCGTTCCGGTCAGCAGGGCCAGACCGAGGAAGGCCCCCAGAATCAGCATGCCGCTGATGGCGGTGAAGATCAGGAACTTGGTCGCGGCATAGGCCCGATTGACCCCACCCCAGACCGAGATCAACAACCACAGGGGAATGAGTTCGAGCTCATAAAAGAGGAAGAACAGCAGCAGGTTTTCGGATAGAAAGGCGCCGTTCACCGCACCGCTGATCAACAGCAGCATCGCAAAATAGATGCGGGGCCGGCGATCGATGTCACGGGTGATCACCGCCGACACCAACGTCAAGGCACCATTGACCAGCACCAGCGGCAACGACAAACCGTCCACACCGAGGGCGTAATCGAGACCGAGACCCGGCACCCAGTGGTGCAGCTCCTGCAACTGCATGCCAGATGCTGCCGGGTCGAACCACCAGACCACCAACAGGCTTGCCAAGAGCTGCGCCGCCAAAATGGCGATGGTGAGCAGGCGCAACCGCTGCGGCGACGGGCTGTTGGGCCACAACAGCACGACAAGAGTGCCGACAAAAGGGATCAACAGCAGGGAGGACAGCAGCATCAGGTGGCCCCTCCCCAGATCCACTGCAGGGCTGCCAGCAACAGCACGATGCCGACGATGAGGGTCAGCACGTAGCTCTGGAGCTGACCGCTGACCGTGAGCTTGAGGCCCTCT
>VGQR01000274.1 GCA_016882345.1 Cyanobacteria bacterium K_DeepCast_35m_m2_023 | reverse complement strand
GGGGGTCGCAGCACTGGCGAATTCTTGATCCCGCTCGATGAGATCCAAGCGCTGGCTGATTGAGCTCCCGGGCGCAGGTCATCGTGTGACGGCGGCGCTCGTGCGGCGGCGGGTCAAGCCAGGCCAGCCCCATGCAGCAGCAGGTCGAGCCCCAGGCCTGCCATGCCCAGAAGCAGGGCCATCGAGCCGATGCAGCGTACAGAGCGCAGCAGACCGTAGAGAACCAGAAAAGAAGGGGGAATCATCAGCTCACCGCGCTGGCGATGGGGCGAACCTGGTGCGCCGGCACAGCGAAGGGGGGCAGGCGCTGCTGGCGCAGGGGAAAGCGGCGTAGCCAGACGCAGTCGCTGAGGTCGTCGACATTGACCACCTGATAGGTGGCGTCGGGGCTGGCGCAGTAGCTCACCAGAACGCCGGGATGGAGGGTCATAGTTTGGGTCCGAGGACCGAATTACACCTATGCAACCGCAGGAACGAAGTGAAATCGGTAAAGATGCTTAAGCCCTGACCGGATTACTGCGGCCAGGGCCGCGGAGCCATCGGCTGGCGGCATCAACGTGGCGGATCCGCGATCGAGATTCGTTCGCTGCCGCTGCAGACCCTTCAAGAAGTCAGCCCGGCACCATGCAAAGCAGCGGGCAGAGCAGGGGCGCCGGCAGGCGGCAGGTGCGCCAGTCGCCGTTGCTGGTGGACACCTCCACACCGATCAGAGCGCTGTGGTGCAGCCCGTCATCGAGCGGCTCCAGCCAGGCGATGGCCTCGGTGATCGCCTCCTCGATGCTGCTGTACTGCCCGTCGAGTTGCTGATGGAGCTGACAACCACTGTCGATCAACCGGTAGCTGCGCGTTGCCGGTGAGGCGGTGTGGTGCTGAGCAAAGACCTGCATCGTTCTCGTCCTGGCAGATCAGGCTGGCCTAGGTTGCGGTCAGCGCTTTGTATCCTACTGAACATTGAGATCTGTCTTCACGGGGGGTGGTGCCAGGCAGTGACCACCGATCAGCTCAGCCCCACGTACACCGGCTGGAACCACTGCATTCGCCGGTTCTGCCGCTTCTCGCCATGCAGCACGGTGTGCCAGTGACCGCGGCGCCAATGGGGCCGGCGAGCTGCGCCGCTGCTGCTTCCGGCAGTGGTTCCTTCTTATGGGGCCCTGGGGGTGCGATCGAGCCGGAAGTCCTTGCCGATCCACACCGGTCCCTGGGGCAGCTCAAGGGTGCCGGCAAAAAGATACAGGTTGTGCATCATTTCCAGGCCCAGTGCCTGCGCCCTTGCTGCTAAGGCGTGGACCTCGCTCGGGCCACAGGGGCCGCTGATGACGGCGCCGATCGATCAGCACTGTTTCAGCGTCTCTGCCTGCTTTTTGTAGGTCGCCGCCCATTGCCTGAGGCCTGGATTGGAATCCAGATAGGCCTCCCACTGCTGATTGGTCGATTGGGTTGCGAGGTCCTGCACGGTCGGCAGCTCCAGCTTGCGGCGCAGGGCGTTGATGTGCTCAACCAAGCCCTTGTAGGCGGCACTGTCTGGATTGTCGCTGAGCTTGATGGTTGAGCACGATGGCTTTTTGTTGTTCACCACCAGAAGCGGTTTCTTCAAGGTCTCCAGCTCAAGCAGCGATTGCTTGAGTCCGGCTTCGTGGAGCGGTTTGGTGGTTTCAGGTCCGCGTCTGGTGCCTGCCGTCAGACCCGTGGAAAACCGCAGCAGCTCCATCGCTGGCCTGGGGCTTTCGATGGTGGCGAACTCAAGGCTGACATCCTTGCCGAGCCGATCAATGGTCTCAACCTGAAAGCCGGTGATGGTGTAGTTCTTCACCATGAAGGGGGCCGCCAGCATCATCGGCCAGAAGAACAAGGCGCCCGCGACGGCAACGCTCACGGCGCTGCTGGCGTCGGTTCCTGAGCCTGCATTGGCCGATTTCCAGCTGATGATCTCGGCCGGCTTCAGCACCAGGCTCTCTTTGCTCTTGCCGTAGTCGAAGGTGATCTCACTGCCGTCTTTGGAGAGCAGCGTCAAGCCAATTTGCTTCCCGCTGGTTGGTTCAACCGTCAGAAAGCCGGCGCGGGAGAAGGGATAGGTAGGCGGCTGCAATTCATCCGCTTTTTTCTTAGCCGCTTGGGCCTTGGCCGGGTCTTCAGTGCAGCGGGCTTCCTGGTCAGGAGTAAGTCCACGACCCGGCGGATATTTGCATCAGTACAGCGGCAGTTCGTCCGCCAGTCCCGGAAGCTGGCTGCTCAACAGCGCAGCTGCGGCGAGCAGGCTGAGCGGTCCATGCTTTGACTTCACGATGCAAATGCTCCTGTGGGCCGCAGCTGGGCTCAGGCCTTTATGTAGGCGCTGGCGTGCGCCATTCAGGAGCGTCGTGATGAATGGTTGTAGCCATGCGAAATCCGCATCAAAACAAGACCCTTGGGGTCGTATTGGGTTCAGGCGTGATTACAACAACGGCCTCTCTTGGTGCATTCGGTTCGCAAAAGCAGTCCGCTGGGAGGGCTGGCCCGCGGCACCAGCTGGGCTTGCTGGTCCGCCATTCGCCTTCATTGCCTCCTGGCAGCGCTGTAGCAGCTCCTGCCTGAGCGCGTCCGGTTGCTCGATGCGGATGCCGCCGCCAAAGGCGAACAGCCAGCTACGTAGGTCGATGTCGGCCGCCACGGTCCAGGGCGGCAGATCCAGCTCCACGGGATAGGGGTGGCTGGAGCCGGTGGGCCCAGGCTCGAGCACGTGCGGCGCCTTGGGGTGATGCCACCAGCTGTCATTAGGCAGGGGGTTGGAGAAGTGGGTGTGCTCGATCGGGTACCGCTGCAGGCCCTCGCGATTGAAGGCAAAGCCCCAGGGGCTGCAGCAGAAGCGCAGGGTCACCAGGGCCTGGCTGTGGCGCTGGGTTGAGCTGCTGGCCACCGCCAGCTGCTGCTCCAGGTCACTGCCGAAATAGATCCCGCCGCTGTGGTGCAGCAAGCGCTCCAACCGGTTGATGGCGGCGGTGTGCTGCTCGGGGTTGCGGCGCAGGTCGCCATCACCGCGGGCCATGGCGAGGCGATCGAGCCGTTCACTGCGGAGCAACCCCTGCTCGCGCCCCACCTGGTCCTCCTCAAACAGCAGGTACCAGCCCACGTTGTGGAAGATCAGCTGCAGCGGCCAGACGCGTAGCTCACCGGCGGGGCTATCGGCAAAGCTGCCCACGCCGGCGTAGCGCTGCAGCAGCACGCGGCGGTGTTCCACGATTGCTGCCTCGATCGCTTCGGCGCGGCGGGGTGCGGCCAGCGAGTCGCGGCGCACCAGCTGGGTGTCGACCACCGCATGGCGGGCGTAGCTGCGCACCGGCGGTAGGCCATCGGCGCTGATGCCAGCCCAGCCCAAGCGTTCATCCAGCTCACTCAGAAGGTCCTGTGCCAACGGATCAGCCAGCCGGCTGGCCGCCTGCTGCACCACGTTGTGCACCTCCCGCAGCCGGGCCGGTGACAGCACCGCGGTGCCCAGGCAGTAGCCGTGGCGCACGTTGTCGTTGCGGTTGCGAAAGCCGTAGGGGGTGAGGAGTTTTTCGAGGTCCTTGCGCAGGGTGGCCGTTTCGCCGGGCAGGTAGGCGCCGGGGATCGTTTCGGTGGCGCTGATCAAGTGCTGATGCAGGTTGCTGCCGCGCTCGGCTGGCCGATCAAACGGCACCTGCAGCAGGTGGCGCAGCAGGGTCATCACCCGCACAAACACCGGCCCATCGCCCATCGGCGGCAGCCCGCCATGGATGGGAGAAGCGGCACGCGGCGCTGGGGCC
>VGQR01000273.1 GCA_016882345.1 Cyanobacteria bacterium K_DeepCast_35m_m2_023 | reverse complement strand
AACGCGGGGTTCACCCTGGTCAATCCCGTTGAACCGGGCAGCCCGGCCCTGGCCGCATTTGCCGTGCTCGAGCCGAGCGATCGCCTGTCGCTGCTCTACTGCGACGGCCGCTGGAGTCGGCAGGGACGCAGCAGCAGCCTGCTGGCTGCACTCGAGGCCCAGGCCCGCCACGCGCGGGTGCTGCAGCTGCGCACCGAGGCCAGTCAGCTGTCGCGCCCCCTGCTGTTGCGGCGCGGCTGGCAGATCGAGGCCCCTGAAACGGTGCTGTTTGCTGGCGTCGCCTTTGAGCGCTGGCGCATGATCAAAGACCTTGCCAGCTGAGCCATGGCCGAGGCGCAACTGCAGCAGTTTTTGGCCAAGGTGCAGGCGCTTAACGCCTTTGTCGCCTTGAGCGAAGCCGATCCGGCGGTGCGCCAGGCTCTGGCCGCCTGCAGCACCCACCACGAGGTGGTGACCCTGGCCCGCAGCTTCGGCCTGGAGATCGGACGCCGCTGGGGTGAAACTCAGAGCAGCGCAGGCGCTGCCGACAACCTGCTGGCCTCTGCGCTGCCCCCCCCGGGGGAGGAGCAGACCGCGATCGTGCTCGAAACATCCAGCTGGCGTCTGCTGCGGATCCACTCCAATCAGGCTGCCAGTGCCGACGGCTGTTGGGATGACCAGGACGAGCACGAATGGGTGCTGCTGTTGCAAGGCAGTGCCCTGCTGCAGTTTGACGATGAACCCGAGGCCCGCGCGCTGAGCCGCGGCGATCAGCTGCTGATCCCTGCCCACCGTCGGCACCGGCTGCTGGCTACAGATCCTGATCCGGGAACCGTCTGGCTCGCCCTGTTCTGGAGAGCTGACGCCGTTGGTTGACCTGGCGCACCAACCAATAGGCGGCTGCCAACGCCAGCACGGCCACCCCCAGACCGGCCAGCAGCTGGGGCTTGCTCTCGGCACCGGGGGGCAAGACGATCACCTTGCGGGCCACCGCGGTCATCGCCGTGATCAGCACCAGCTCGATCTGCACGACGTTGCGCCGCACATAGGAGGTGATGTTCTGCAACACCTCCAGGGCGATCAGCAGATTGAGCAGATCACCCATGACCCGGGTGAGCTGCTCACCCATCCAGGCGGTCTGTGGGTTGAGCAACGCCCAGACCACCTGAGCCACCAACTGCACTGCGGCCACCGCGGTGACCAGCAGCAGCAGCAAGCCCAGCCCCTTGGCCAGCAGCCGCTCGCAGCCATCGATCAGCCGCAGGTAGCGGTCGTCGTCAAAACCCATGGGCGATCAACCGCTCAGTTGTTGAAGGGGGTGTAACTGGGTTTGGCCGGTGTATCCCCAGGCGGATTGACGATCTGGGTGTCGCAGCTGATCGCCCCGCTGTTGGGATCGGTCACACAGTTCTTCGGCACCACCTTGGTTTTGTTGCCCACGTTGCTACCCGGGCCAAGGATGAACTGCTGCACCTGGGCCGAGGCCGGCGCAACAAGGCCCGTCAATGCCGCAGCAAGGGCGAGCGCAGCCGGCCATGAACGGGAGGAACTGGGCGACATGGGGAGTGGATCGACGGCTGGTCCCACTATGGCGAGGCAGCACGGGGCTCAGACCGACTGGTCCTGGCGGATCTCCTGCAGCAACAGATCCAACTGCTCGAGTGACCGGTCGAGATCAGGAGCGGCAACCGCTGCGGGGGTCAGCCCCTGCAGCACCGCCGCCTGGTCTTCGCCGTGCCAGGCCGCCTCAACCGCACACAACTGCTGAACCAGCTCGGCGATCCCACCGCGGCTGTAGGTGTGATTGAGCGCCTCGAGCAGGGCGGGCATGCGCACCGAGCTGACCCGCAAGGCCCTGCGCAGATCAGCCTGGGTGCGCCCGGCATGGCGCAACCAGTCTTTGAGAAACGCTTGCAGGTCCTCGAGTTGATCGTCAGAGAGCGAAGCCATCGCGGTCATTGCCCCTGGGGAAACCAACGATCCAGACGCCGCTGCACCCGTTGCTGAATCGCGGGGGTGCGATGCCGCCAGCACAGCGCCAGCAGAGTGGACAGGGCCATCAGGTCGTCGGTGAATCCCATCACCGGCAGCAGATCGGGGATCAGATCGATCGGCACCAGCAGGTACGTCAGGGCCGCCGTCACCGTGAGCTTTACCTGCGGCGGGGTGAGTGGGTCGATCAGCAGCTCGAGGCACTCGATCGCTGGTCGGGCCAACAGACGCCCGGCGCGGCGCAACAAGCGCAGCAGCAGTTGTTCATCGAGCACCGAGCTCTCGATGACCTCGACATCCAGGACCGGTTCGGTCGACGAACCTGCCGTCGATGCCCGAGCGAATCCGTGTACCACCGCACTGCTACGAAGCCTTTGAAAAGGCTAAGGGGTCAATCGTTCAGCACAAGCCCCGTCTCGTAGCCCGTACGCCGCAACTTGCGCAACGCCCGTTGCACCACCTGGCGGCAGTACTCGCGGCTGCAACCCAGCTGGCGGGCGACTTCGGCCAGGGTGCGCCACTCGTGACTGCCATCGAGACCAAAGCGCAGCATGATCACGGTGCGCTCCTTGGGCGTCAGGCAGGCCCGCTCGAGCAGCGTCCAAACCACGGAGATGCGCTCGGCCAGCTCGGCCCGCTCCAGCGGTGGCAATTCGGCCGACGGCAACACATCGACCAGTTCGGAGGGATCCGACTTGGACTTCACCACCCCCTGCAGGCTCACGGTCACACTGCGCAGTTCACAGGTCAGCAGTTCTTCCACTTCGTCCTGACTGAGCCGCAGAATCTCGGCCAGGGTGGCAGCATTTGGGAGGCAGCCATTGGCCTGCAGGTAACGGGCCTTGGCGGCGCGAATCTTGGTCAGTTTTTCATTCACATTCACCGGAATGCGAATCGTGCGGCTCTGGGTGGAGAGAGCCCGGTTCAAGCCCTGGCGAATCCACCAATAGGCATAAGTACTGAAGCGGTGTCCACGGGTGGGATCGTATTTTTCAACCGCCCGGGTCAAACCGAGGGTGCCTTCCTGGATCAGATCGAGCAGGTCGAGGCCCTTGCCCTGGTAGCGCTTGGCCAGATTCACCACCAACCGGAGATTGGCGGTGATCATGTGATTTTTGGCACGCTCCCCGATGCGCAGGGTGCGCCGCTCAAGGTCGTTGTAATCGCAGGCGGCTCCTTGACCACCCGCCATCGCACACCGATCGTGCAGGGCGACCATGGCCTGCACTTTGCGACCCAGGGTCAGTTCCTGCTCAGGCGTCAGCAATTGATGGCGACCGATCTCCTCGAGATAGGCACTCAACGAGCTCGCCATGATGAGGCCGAAGACTGAATTGAACTTAAGCTCAAATTCACGGGTAGAACAAACTGTTGGAAAAGCTTCCAACTTTCACTTTTGCTCCCTATCTACAGGTTTTGTTCATGCTGAAGTGCCCGGCCATGCAGGTGGCCTCGGCATCCACCGACCCGCAGGAGCTACGGTCGGCCCCGAAGTCCCCTTATCCCGCCCATGTCACTGCTGGCCTCTGTCCCCACCGACGTGCTGCAGAGGGCCGGGGTGGCCTATGTCCACTACCTGAGC
Source organism: Cyanobacteria bacterium K_DeepCast_35m_m2_023 (assembly GCA_016882345.1). The sequence continues at coordinate 217 of VGQR01000273.1, read as the reverse complement.
TTCATGCTCTGCTTCGGGGCCCTGGTGCTGGAGCGGCGCCTGATCAAGGCCAATCCCAATCGCCAGGAGGCCACGCTGATGGTGATCACCGATGTGGTCTATGGCATGGCGGCCCTGGCCCTGCTCGTGAGCGGCATCCTTCGGGTGCTCTATTTCGGTCAGGGCAGCGAGTTCTACACCGAAAATCCTCTGTTCTGGTGGAAGGTTGGCCTTTATC
>VGQR01000272.1 GCA_016882345.1 Cyanobacteria bacterium K_DeepCast_35m_m2_023 | reverse complement strand
AGGTGAATCCTGATGGTGCTCATCGCCCCAACCTGCTGGTGGGTGCTCCAAAGACCGCCTGATGCTTTTCACGCAGCAGGGTCTTGTAGAGACCGCTGATATCCATTTTGTAGAGATCCATCAGATCCTCCATTTGCTGAAGCAGATATGGATGCTCTTTTTCTTTAAAACTTATTTGCTTTACTCTTGGGATTGATCTCATCTATGACTTTAAAATAGAATCTAGATCTATTTATTCATGATTCATCCTTGAGTTGAATCAAGTGTTTTCTTGTTGATGCAACCTAAGATCAACTTCTGGATCCTATTTTAAACGAGATTTAAATCCTGATTCATGATGTCATCTGGAGATTCTTGATTTGAATCAAGGATAAATACTTGAGGATTCAATCAAGAGATTCTATTGATTATGTTCTGGTGACTCTTGAATCAAGTTTTAAGTGGATGCTCTTTTGATTTTGTCTTGAGTTTCTTTTGGGGTTTCTTTTAGTGATCTTTAGGAGTGATCTAATGAATCAACTCAAGATCACTTGATGAAACCACTACAAGGTTTATTATACAAGTTTCTTCAGAGCTTGTCAAGAGTCATGTGTTTATTCGGATTTTATTGCTGAATCCAGCTTGATCAAATCTCTACAAGGTTATTTATGCATTTCATGATTTACAGATGACGAAATCTGTGGTAAAATACTTCAGTTGAACAAGGAGCATATATGACCTTAGAAGAAGCTATCCTCTCTCAAGTATCTTTGTCGCTGCCATTCTTTACCAAGACCGTCAACGGCTATAAATTTCAGTGCCCTTACTGTCAGCATGGATGCGTTGACAAGAAAGGTAAGCCCTATTCAGTCGGTAAAGTCAAGGGCAGTCTGTATCTCAAAAATAACAGTCTTAAGTTCAAGTGTTTTCTCTGCGGAACTCATCGTGAGTTCTACTATTTTCTTGCTGATCAGTTTGCTCCACTGCATCTGGAATATCTTAGGCAGCGAGATTCACTTGACTTGACTGGATATCAAACCAACTGCCCAGCACTTGAGACCGTTCTGAGGCAGCATGGCGTGTTGAGCGATCATCCACCACGTTTTTCATCGCCTCCTGTTAAGGAAGGCCAATCAATGAATCAGAATCACCCTGTCATTGCTGATTCGCCTAATTACACGCGTCTTCCTCGCTTGTCACCACAGCAGCAAGCGGGTTGTCAGTCTTCCCTTAATCATCTGATCAAGGAACGCCAAAAGCGTCGTCGAGAGCGTTCTGGAGAACTCTGGTGATCACCACGAAGGCAGCGTGACGCGACCAGTTGGTTTGGCGTAGGTCATCAGCAGCATTTCCGTGCTGTGACCTGCCACTTGCGCCAGATCAGCTGGAGAGTTGCCCATAGCCAGTGCATGTGACAGGAATGTGTGACGCTGTGCATAGAGCCTGCGGTGCTTGATTCCGCAGCGTTGCAGAGATTGTTTCCATCGTTTGCCCACCACCTCGTCGTAGATCGGTCTGTGCGTTCTCGGTGTCACAAAGACAAGACCCTGTGGTTGGAAGATTCCTGCCCTCTTCATGGATTCCTTGTGCAGCAGCAGTGTTTCCTTCACCACCGCTGCCATTGGCACGACACGCTCTCGACCTGTCTTGGTGGTCGCCCAACTCACATTCATGGCATTGAAGCCATCGCTTCGTAAGGATTTGCAGATCAGCAGTTCTCCTTCATCCCAGCGAACACAATCCCATGTCAATCCACGAATCTCTGCGTTTCTAAGACCTGTGCTAAGCCAGACCGTGAATAGAGGATAAAACCACTCATCATTCTTCTTCAGGTCAGCCAGAATATTCCTGATTTCTTCGATGCTGAGCACATCTGATTGAGCGATTGATTTCTTGTATCTAAGGGTGTGTTGAAATAGGTTCTTGCTTTCAGGGCAGGCGCGCTTGAACTCACAGAGAATGCCCACGATGGTTCTGTTGCTCAGGTGCTGATCTTCCTGCGCCCATTCGATGAATGCCTGAGTGTCGTTCAATGATTTCAGCGGTCTGCCATAACGTCTTGCAACCCGATAAGCGTGGATCGCACGCTTCTGGCGACGTGTCTCAGCGTTGATTCTGAGGCGCTCAAGCAGTGCCACATCGTTCCCGTTTACGAGTGGCTGGTAGATCCTCAGCGTTGGATCGAATGCTCCTGATTGGTAGTCACTCCAGATCTGAGCACTCAGCGCCTGTGCTTTGGCTACCGTGACAGGATCATCCCAGCGACCTAACCTGTTGATGAAATGATCTTTACCGTCGATCCTCACCCGAAGCTGGACGGCACCATTATTGTTTCGTAGAGACGGTGCTTTTCTCAATGTTTCTGGCAGTTGATGCCAGTGTTCTACGGCTGGAGCACAACAGAAGCCAAGCCAGTTTTGTGGATCCGTAGCCGTTCGTAGCTCAGGGGGAGATTTTGGGAGAAATGACTGGGAGTGGCTTGGAATCTGGCTTCTGGTATTTTCTGACGCTCAAACTTCAAGCCCACTGGGAGGTCTTGTGGTAATTGAGCACAACCTCGATGTGATCCGCTGCTCTGACTGGATCATCGATCTCGGTCCAGAAGGCGGCGACAGGGGCGGCGAGATCGTGGTCACGGGAACGCCAGAGGAGGTGGCTGCCCATCCCACGTCCCACACGGGCAGGTATCTCAAGCAGGTGCTGGAGCAGCATCCTCCAGTGGTGGAAGCGGCGTAGGAACTGGGTTGGGCTTGGGTAGTGGCTATGGGAGTGGATTGTCGACTCATTGGCAGCGGATTCCAGATCAGGCCGTAGGAAATCCATTCTTGGTCAGTGGTCGGGTCAAAATCAGTTGATTGCTTACCATCTATAAAAACTAAGCAACCTAAGGCTCATGACCGAATCTAGAATCAATATCAAGGGATAAACACCAAGGGTGGTGACTCCTCGTTCTGGCGATGCAAAGTCCAAAATATGACTTGCGCGCAGCCTAATATAAAACGTGTGCCAGTATGGTATGGTGTGCATAGTTGCTCGCGTCCCCGGGAGTGGTGTAAATCCCTGGGGACCTCAACCCCGGCGTAGCCGGGGTTGAGCGCGCAGCTCAGGCACCCGGCTCAGCGGCTGGTGTTGCAAGGGGTGGGCAGGCCCGTGACCCTGGTTTGAGAACCACCTCAACCAGACGAACCATGCCCAAGACCCATAGTGCCGCCCCTGAGCTGGCACCGCTACTCGATGGCAGCACGGCCGGGGAGCTGATCCCTGAGATCGTCCGCCACGGCCTGCAGCAGCTGATCGAGCTGGAGGTTGCTGCCGTGCTCGGTGCCGAGCGCCACGAGCGCAGTGACGATCGGCTCGGCTACCGCAATGGTTACCGGTCAAGAAACCTGGCCACCCAGGTCGGCGACATCGACCTGATGATCCCCAAACTGCGCACGGGCAGCTACCTGCCCTCGATCCTCGAACCCCGCCGCCGCGTCGATCAGGCCCTTTACGGCGTCGTCATGGAGGCGTACGTCGGTGGCATCTCCACCCGCAAGGTTGATGCCCTGGTGGCGGCCCTGGGCGTGCAGAGCGGCATCTCCAGATCCCAGGTCAGCCGCATCTGCTCAGACATCGACGTGCAGGTGCAGGCCTTCTTGAACCGCCCCCTTGAGGGCGGTTACGCCTACGTGTATCTGGATGCCACCTACCTGCACGGCCGCCTGGGCAAGGCGCTGCAGGTTTGCTCCAGAGCTGTGGTGGTGGCCATGGGAGTGAACGCTGACGGCCGCCGTGAGCTGCTCGGCCTCAAGGTCGGGGACAGCG
>VGQR01000271.1 GCA_016882345.1 Cyanobacteria bacterium K_DeepCast_35m_m2_023 | reverse complement strand
GTGTACCCGCTGTTCACCAGCCGCTGGGCCATGAAAGCGCTGGGGATCTTCACCGACATCCAGGCGTTGATCCCCAAACCGCCGCTGGTTCCCAAGCCCCTGCGCATCGATGGGGCCTCGGCCTATAACCCCAGCTTCAGCAACCTCGAGCAAGCGCTGATGGTGCTGGTCGCCCAGACGGTGCTGCTGCTGCTTGGCACCTACCTGGCGATCAAGGTGCTGCGCCACAACCGCTGATGATCCACCGCTGACGGAACGAAAGACCTGATGGCAACGAATTGGCTGCTGCCCGTCGGCGAAACCGTGCCGTTCAGGGGACTGTCCGGTCCATTGACGATCGTGGCGGGGCTCGGGGGCGGCACCCAGGGCCAGGTGTTCGAGGTCATCTATGCCGGCGAGCGACTGGCGCTCAAGTGGTATTTCCCCAGCTTTTTGCCAAGGGATCCCGAGCTGGAACAACGGCTGGGCCAGAGCATCCGGGTCACGGCACCGTCGGATGATTTTCTCTGGCCCATGGCCCTGCTCAAGGCCTCAGACTGCGAAGCCCTGACGGCCTACCGGGGAGTGCCCAACCTCGGCTATCTGATGCCGCTGCGCCCAGCTGCCTTTGTGAGTGCGTTCGACCACATCTGCGGCCGGGTCGATGTCAGTTTGCAGAACGCCTTGCGGGCCTGCTTTCACCTCGCCGAGGGCTTCCATGCCCTGCATAGCAGCGGCCTTTGTTACAAGGACATCTCGCTGGGGAACCTGTTTCTCAAGCCCGATGACGGCACAATCCTGATCTGCGACAACGACAATGTCGACATCCATGGCCGCGGCCAGGCAGCCGTGCTGGGGACCCCCGGATTCATGGCACCCGAAGTGGTGATGGGCCAGGCCCCGCCCAGCAACAGCAGTGATCTGTTCTCCCTGGCGGTGCTGATGTTCCGGCTGTTGACCAAGCACGACCCCCTGCGCGGCGAGGCTGAACTGGCCTTCAGCTGCCTCAACGACAGCGCCCGGCGCCGTCTCTACGGCGAGCAGCCGGTGTTCATCTTTGATCCGACCGACAGCAGCAACCGGCCCAACCCCGAGGTGCATCTGGCTGCCCTGATCACCTGGCCGATCTATCCGCGCCTGTTGCAGCAGGCCTTCGAGACCACGTTCTGCGATGGCCTCAGGGATCCGGGCCGGCGGGTGCTGACCGGCCAATGGAAAACCGTGCTCAGCCAGGTCCTCGACCAACGGCGCCTGTGCCCCCATTGCGGCTCCGAAAACTTCGTCGGCGCCGCCGGAGGGGGGCTGTGTTGGAACTGCGCCTGCGAACTGCCCCGCCCCGCCGTGCTCAAGGGTCCCCAGGCCGAGGTCTGCATCGCCGCCGGCAACGCCCTGCAGGCGCACCATTTCACGCCGCTGCGGGGCGAAGCGATCGACAAACCCTGGGGGCAGATCGTGCCCCACCCCAGCGAGCCCGGCGTGCTGGGGATTGAAAACGGCTCTCGCGAAAGCTGGCGGGTGCAGCTCAGCAACGGCCAGGAGCTGCGGCTCGAGCCCGGCCAGCGCTGCAATGCTGCCGCCGTGGTGTCAGTGCAAACCAGTCTCGGTACCTTGAAAGCAAGCTGACCTCTCCGATGCCCTTCCCCTCGATCCAGCTGAGCACCAGGCCCCTGCACTTCATCTACCTGTGCGATTGCTCGGGGTCGATGGCTGCCCAGGGCAAGATGCAGTCCCTCAACCAGGCGATTCGCCAGTCGCTGCCCAGCATGGCCAGCGTGGCGCGCCAGAACCCCGAGGCGACGATCGCGGTGCGGGTCATCGCCTTTTCGGATGAGGCCCGCTGGCACCTGCAGGCGCCCACCCCTGTCGAACAGGTCAACTGGCAGGACCTGAACGCCGAAGGACTGACCGCCATGGGGGCAGCCCTGCAACTGCTCGCCGGCGAGCTCGCCGGCTCGGGCATGCCCCAACATGCACTGCCGCCGGTGTTCGTGCTGATTTCGGATGGTCAGCCGACCGATGACTTTCGCGCCGGCCTGGGGGCGCTGATGGCCCAACCCTGGGCGCGCAAAGCGGTGCGGCTGGCCATCGCCATTGGCCAGGACGCCGACCTGGAGGTGCTGCAGGCCTTCATCGGCGAACCCGACGTGCAACCGATGCAGGCCAGCAATGCCACAGCCCTGGCGCATTACATCGAATGGGCCTCGACAGCGGTGGTGAATTCGGCCAGCACCCCCTCAAGCAGTGCAGCCTCAGGGCCACGCATGGGGGATGTGGCAATCCCCGAGGTGCCGGCAACGGTGTTTGCCACGGCCAAACCCGACAGCGACGATTTCGCCACCCTCACTTGGTAATGCTGCAGCTCTGGCCCCCCGTTCACGCCAGCCACGTGGGAGCGCGACATCAGGCTCGCGGCAACGGCTGTCAGGACACCTCCCTGAGCCTGCAGGGCCAGTTGGCCTGCGGCACCCCCTACAGCCTGCTGCTGGTGGCCGACGGCCATGGGGACCCGCGCCACGCCCGCAGTGCCACCGGCAGTCGCCTGGCCTGTGACGTCAGCGCCGAGTTGGTTGAACGGGCGGCCGGCGATCCCCACACCGATTGGTCGTCCTGGCTCAACGACCCCTTTGCAGAGCAATTGACCGCGCTCTGGGGCGAGCGCTGCCGCGACGACCACCGGCAGCTCGGCCCCGAGGCAGGGGCGTTCTCGCTCGAGCTGTACGGCACCACCCTGGGGCTGGTGCTGCTCACCCCCGACTGGTGGGGGTGCACCGGGATCGGCGATTGGATGCTGGCCCTGATCAGCACGGATCAGGCGCAGGTCATCAGCGCCGAGCCGCCCCAACCCGGCGCCGGCGAGGCGACCTACAGCCTCTGCATGGCCAATCCGCTGCCTCTGATGGCAGAGCGCTACCAGTGGCATGAGCTGCGCGAGCGGCCTGAACCGGCCCTGGCCCTGGTCCTGACCACCGATGGAGTGCACATATCGTGCCTCAGCGAGCGCGACCATCTGGTGCTGTGTCATTACCTGGCCAAGGCAGGCCTGCCGCCTGAGCAGCGCGACGACGCGGTGGATCTGCAGGCAGCCCTGGCCCAGATCACCCGCGAGGGGGTGGGCGACGATGTGAGTGTGGCCGTTGGGGCGCTGGGGAACCTGCGGCTCAGCGGACAGCTCGAACGCTGAGCGGCGAGCGCTGTGACCAGTCTTGGATTGGCTCTGCTGCTGGCGCTTGCCATCCGGTTGGCTGGCGCCGTGCTGCGTCCTGTCTGGGTCGATGAGGCAGCCTCGGCGCTGTTCAGCGCTGGCAACAGCAGCTGGTCGACGCCACGCAACGCCCTGGTTCCCCTGGACGCGTTTGTGCGGGCCCTGCGCATCGACGCCGGCAGCCCCCTGCCGCAAGCGATGGCGCACCTGCAGCGCGAAGACAACCACCCGCCGCTGCATTTTGCGCTGACGGCCATCGGCGCCCGGCTGCTGCAAGCGGATGGATCCGTGCTGCATCCGCTCACCGCCCGGCTACCGGCGGTGCTGCTGGGGAGCCTGGCCGTGCCGCTGCTGCACCAAGCGGTATGGACGACCACCGGCAGCCGCCGGGCAGCCCGTCTGGCGGCGGCCTGGATGGCCGTCTCGCCCCTGGCGGTGGCGATGGGGCTGGAGGCTCGCCATTACGCCCTGGCCATCACCCTGGTGTGCGCGGCCCTCTGGGGCCTGGCCTGCTGCTGGCAGGCGCTGCGTCGCGGCGAACCGTTGAAGCTTGGACCGCAGCTGATCTGGTTGCTCATCAACCTGTGCGGGGTGACCACGAACCACCT
>VGQR01000270.1 GCA_016882345.1 Cyanobacteria bacterium K_DeepCast_35m_m2_023 | reverse complement strand
GAGTTCCGCGCCTTTATCCATCATGCGCCTGTCAAAGGTACTCATGGCCTCCTTAACTGGCCTTGCCCTGGCTGCTTCTCTGCAACCAGCCTCTCACGCTCAGGCGACGTCTTCAAACAGTAAGGCCAATGCCGTCTTGAAGAAGATACCGTTGATGCCGTTGAGCAATCAGAAATATGCGCTTTGCGCAGGAGCAGTAACGTTTAACTTTGATGGAATTACTTATGCCCGTTGCAGGCTGAAAGACGGTAACAGTCTTGCTGAGAAGCACACCTACAAGGGTGGCAATGCTGAAACAGTTAACAAAATCGGTAATGCACCCGGCAATGGCACATTTCTCGTAAGCACCTACAGCCCACCGAGCACGGACGAGTACGCTCTGTACTCTTGCCCGAGCAGTGGAGCTTATGCCCAGTGCAATGGTGGAATTTGTTTCACCAACACCTCTGGTAATGAGTTTCCAGGCCTTGGTCGCCTTGCGTCCAACGAAATCATCTGCTCTTGCCCAATCACAGTTGCAAAGGACTACCACGTCACCGGTCCGGCTAAGTGTCCAACCAGTCGTTCCGCTTACGACAAGATCTGTAGCAAGGGCAGCGAAAAAGCGGTTACAAAGGACGGTGCAAGTCTCTACATCGGCGCTGGTGGACCTCCCGCAACCACTCTCGCCATGAATGCATACTACGACAAGGTTTTCAAAACCACGAGTAGCTCCAAGATCTGCGAGCGTCCCTAAGTCTGTTTCCCAACATCTAACTTTCAACGATGAGGACAACTCTTCTGACCACTAAGTCACTGGTTCGCTTCTCCTCGTTGGCTGTCCTGGGTGCATCGTTCGCGGTGCACCCATTTGCCTCCCGTGCTCAGCAGAAGTCAAGCAACCCTTCACAAGCTTTCGAGCAGCAAGTGATCGACGTGATCATGCGTCATCCGGATGTTCTGATTCGCTCAGTTGAGCTGTACCAAGAACGGCAAAAGCAAGAGCGTTCCCAGAAAGCTCAGAACCTCGCTCGAGCACTGCAGAATGATGCTTCACGCTACGTATCTGGCTCCCCTATTTTCGGAAGTCGCTCTGCAAAGGCATACCTCTATGTCTTTGCCGATTTTCAGTGTCCTTTTTGTGCACAGGTTAGTGGCGTCATAGGCGACTTTGTAACGAGCAACCCAGACGTTGCTCTGGTGTACAAGAACTATCCGATTGTTTCAATTCATCCCGAAGCGATGGATGCGGCTGCCGCTGCTTGGGCTGCGGAACAGCAGGGTATGTTCTGGGCGTACCACGATATTCTTTATGCCAATCAATCTCAGATCAATGAGAGTCTGTTGCTTAATGCTGCAAAAGAGCTCAAGCTTGATCTTAATCGTTTCAATCGCGATCGCAAGAGCAAAGAGGCATTGGCATCCATCAAGGCTGACATGGAGCTCGCTGATTCGCTAGGAATTTCTGGAACACCATTTTTCGTGATGAACGGGGAGATCTTTTCTGGTGCTGTCAATGCTGAATCCCTCAAGACCCGGCTGTAGGCAGTCATTCGTCCTTGTCTAGAACAGTTGCTGGGGCATCGCTTTGCGGTAAGACGATGTCCCTAGCGGCTGTAAAGACAATTAAGGAGTCCTGAGGAATCTCCACAAGTGGAGGAAGCATCTTTGCAGGTTTGTCCATCAGAGCCCCAAGGAGCTTAAGACCGAAGTCAACGCCAACAATCCCTAGGATTAATGGAGTGATATTCTGTTGATCAGTTCTGTAGCCATATTTGTCATAGGAATAACTATTCGCAACAGCGATCCCCAGTAATGTCGGTATCAGAACGGAATCCTGCCCAGCTTCGAAAGCTGTACTAATCCGGGACTTCGGCTGCTCAATCGACTGGCCGTAATCCTCAGGTCTGATTTGGGCTGGCATCAACCGCCCTTCAGTCTGCAGATCTACGTTCAAACCGTGGTAAACAATCTTGTCGACCGTGATGTAGTCACCGCCATCTCTTTTCTCGATCATCGCTGTAATAATGGAACCTGCTGGCATCGCCACATGGCCTTCAGTGTCGTAGATGGGGATCGCAGATAGCAGGGTGACCGGCATCCCGTATTTCCGGTCGGGGTCTAAGACGATATCGAGTAGGACACGACCAACAATTGCACTCCTTTTTGGTATCACCTGGCCATTTGCCTTGAGAGCAGAAGTGTCAAGACGCAACTCCGAATGAGCCGCAGTACCCAGAGGCAGCAGCGACTGGATCAGCACAGCCGCTGTCATCAGTTTCAGCCTGGCTGTTGATCGCATCGTCTGCAAGTGGATGACTGCAATCGGTCTGTGACCCCGTTGCTTCACTCTCTAGTGGAGCAACAACGAGGGCGCTTGACTCTAGATGAAGACACAAACATCATGACATGCATTGAGCGGTCGGCGCCGATCAAATGCGGTGAATGAAACATGCCAAGCTGACCCCCTACAAATGGAGGTACCGCGTTGGTTCAAACACCATCTCAGGCTGCCTCGTTCTGGCTTCGCTGAGACGAACCTGGGTTGACTAATTCTTTTCCTACTCTGAACTTCTCGGTGTTGCACATGCGCATCTATGTGCGTTTTTGGTTTCCCCGATTGATCGCTTTGACGTTGCTTCTTAAACTATGTAAGGCTTAACGAACTTACATGAAATGGTAATGCGCGGCGCAATTGATTGCAGATTGCAGTTTTGGATTCACCAAACGCAGGTGTTGTGAACGCCCTGATCGCTAACCATGTCCAATAGGGCTGTGGATGATGATGAACGCTGTCGTGTATGCAGATGAATTTCGATGGTCAGCAAGCAAGTACCGACCACACAGGTCAATGATTGTCTAAACAGAATTGCTCCACAAAACTCCAGTTTGCGATAGTCAGCCTTGCTGGGTCTCGGCAGACAGGCTTGTAATGCGAATCCATCCTCCAGCGGTGTTCTTGAAGCCGCGGAGGCGAACATCTAGCCGATTGGCAATTGTCTTTAGTTGTTGATCCACATATGGCTCTAAGCTGATAATCTTCCAGCTGTTATTACTACTATCCGTAAATCTGTATTCATCGCGTGCAATTGGAGATATGATCCCGGCATATTCCAGTTCACAGGCTGTTGGCGCAGGTATTGAAGGGCTGGACTGGCTCAACTGTGCCACTTCTGAGCTCGCGATGGCCTGTTGCTGCTGCGGAACCCAATGTGGGTCATGCCAGGCGACTTGCCAGAGCGGTACAACCGCTGAAGGAGCTTTTTGATCGTGAATGAGTCGTTCCTGAATGACGCGTGCACGCAAGTCTGAAGGCTGTCGTTGCTGTTGGACCGCTAGTGCTGCTGCGACACCTGCAGCCTGCCCGACATTCAGGATCAGCGGCTGCAAACGTGTGGCACCGTTGGCCATGTGGCTGGTGCTGAAAGCCTTGTCGGCAGCAAGCAGATTGTGGACATCAGCACTCACCAAGGCGCCATACGGAATGGCGAAGGGAGTTCCCGTCCAGCGGCCGCCCCATCGGCAACTTTTTGGTGCCAGCGGCCAGTCGGGTCCTGGGTAGTGGTGATCATTGGCGTAGTTACCAACAGCGATCGAATCCAGTTCACCTTCTGCATCCATGGGTAGGTGGGCGACCGATGCGCCTTCGCCCATCGGCAGCAGATCCTGTTCAATCACCGTTGTGCGGCCCACCATGCGGCGACCCTCTCGCCAGTAGGGCATGGCTGCAAGCCAGGGAGCAGGACTGCCCGCTTCAAGCGGAAAGGCTTCCCCTAACGTAAGCCACCCATTGGTGGCTTTCCACCCATTGGTGGCTTCC
>VGQR01000269.1 GCA_016882345.1 Cyanobacteria bacterium K_DeepCast_35m_m2_023 | reverse complement strand
GGTCGAAATGATTCCCATGGGATTGTTTCAGATAGTCGCATGAGTACCGGCTTTTTCTGCTGAAGCTTGGTGGCTCTGTTCTGCTCGTCCCTGAAGCCTCTTTGCCCCACGGCCTGAACTAATCGGATGTTGTGATTATAGCTGGACTAGTCGTTAATTCAAGCCATCTCGGATTTTTCGAGGTGCCCTTATTAATCGCTTGGCGATAAGCGTTCAGACATGCAGTGCCGCAGTGGGGTGTCTCGCCCTCTGAACGCTTACTATTTATTTCACTGATTTTTTCCCCGCCCCGTCTGTATCAAGGGCTACTTTTGGACTTAGCTCGTGACCTCTGGGCCGGGGTCGGCTTGCCTGTTTCGCTGGCGTGAGAACCGTCTCAGCCAGTCCGACCATGCCCAAATCCTCCGTGCCGTACCTGACTGGCCCGTCATGGAGCCTGCTCATGGCTCAGCACAATTCAGGTTTACAAGCGGTGACACCGAGTTAATCACCTTCAGGGCTTGTTGTTCACGCCTCCCTGAGCACGTAAACGTTTCAAGGTGCAGAGGGTCTGAATGGAGTGCCTCAGAGCAGGCTCGCCGCCAGCTCGGCCAGGGCGCTGCGCTCGCCCCGCAGCAGGCTCACATGGCCCGCCAGGCGCTGGCCCTTGAAGCGCTCCACCAGCCAGGTGAGACCATTGCTCTCCGCATACACATAGGGATTATCGATCTGGTAAGGATCACCGGTGAGCACGATCTTGGTGCCTTCTCCCACCCGGGTCACGATCGTTTTCACCTCATGGGGCGTGAGGTTCTGGGCCTCATCCACAATCATGAACTGGCGCGGAATCGAGCGGCCGCGGATGTAGCTGATCGCCTCCACCTCCAGCAGCCCCATCGCCTTGAGGTCGGCCCAGCTGCCGCGGGTGGCGCGATTCGCGCCACCCGCCAGGCCCACCAGCTCATGCAGCGCCTCGACCGAACCCGGCACCGCCTTCAGCCCCAGCATGTGCAGCGCCGCCCGCAGGGGGTCATCAGTTGGTAGGTCTCGCTGTCGTACCACCGGCACCACCGGCCTACTGCTGGGCCGCGGCGATGGTGCTACAGGGCGCTTCACTGCTCTGCCAACGCCCATCTCAGGCAGCCTCCTGGCCGGCCTGGGGGGCCACAGCAGCGGCGGCACCGTGATCGGCGGGTCTCAGCATCGGCAGCAGGTGCAGCGTCTCTGAGGCCCTGCTGCAGGCCACATAACTGAGAGCCACCGCTTCCGGCCCGTCGCAGCGCCGCAGGTCATCGGCCACGAACACCTCTCGGAACGTCGAACCCTGCGAACTGTGCACCGTGAGCGCCACACCCTGGCGCAACTCCGGCACCAGCGTCTCCAGATCAGCCAGTTCGGAATATGCCTTCTTCCGGCTGCCACCGTCCAAGTGGGCGCCAATGGCGTGTCGAATCTCTCGGCACTGGTGCGCCCATGAATCGGCCACACCGGCGGGTGGTTCCAGCCAGACCTCGATGGATTCGCCGGTGAGGATGTTTTCGATCTGGGCCCGCTGGGCCTCGGTGCCAGCCCCAACTTCGAGCTGGCGTTCCAGACCCCGGGCAGGTGTCAGCCAGTCATGGACTCCCAGCAGGTGTTCCAGTCGGCAGGGAGTTTCCAGATCGACGATGCGGAACTCACCGCAGGCCGCTGCCTGTGGGGCCGCCAGCGCTGCACCTTCAGCTGAGATGCCGTGGGGGGCAATGATCACCTCGCCGAGCTGCCAATGCCTGGCTGCCGCGGCCCCGTAACGACGTTCCCTGAGCTGTTGCCCCAGTGAGCTGGCGGTGCGATTGCCCCAGGCCACGATCCGGCCAGCGTCAGGATCGGCATCCCAGCTGCCAGTGCAGATCACCGTGGCCACAGCCGCCAGCCAACCGTTCTGCCAGCGGTGCATCACAACTCGGCTGCCACTGCCTGCAGGGCTAGAGGTGGTGGGCCACACCTGACTGGGGTGATCGGACTGCCTGAGCGCTGTGGCCAGGGCCAACACCGCGCCGCTGTTGCGCCGCACCGTTTTGAGTTCAGCCCGCACCCCACCAGCGGCAACAGGGTCGAGGAACAGCGTCGCCATGGCCGCCTTTACTGGCGGCAATTGGGCGGCATCACCCACCAGCAGCAGACCCGCTTCGAGTTCCTGCGCCAGGGACCACAGATCGGTGGCGGTGGTGCCGGAGAGCATCGAGCTTTCATCCACCACAACCAGATGAGGTGGCTTTGCTCTGAGGGCATCAGCAGCGTTGCGGCCCCCGCCACTGGAGAACTGGCGCCGACCATGACCATCGAGAAACGGCTTCGACTTCAGTAGCGATGCCACTGTGCAGACCCTGGCTTCAGCACCGGCGGCACTTAAAAACTCCCTGCAGACCCTGGCGGCTTTGTGCGTTGGCGTGGCCACCAGACAGCGCAGGCCCTCGGCTTCCACCTGCCGTAATAGGTGGCCCAGGGTGAAGCTCTTGCCCGAACCTGCAGGCCCGATCAGCGAGCAAAGCTGGCCGCGGCGAATGGCTGGCAGCAGGGCCTCGACCGCTTCCGATTGCTCAGCCGTGAGCTGCGGGTCCGCACCGCTAACGCCCCCTGCCCCTGTTGCTGTTCTGTCCATGCGGCATTGGCCAGTATGCGGTGCCGGCCAACCTGCTGGCAGCGCCACTGTTGACCCCACTCACGCTGGGGGCCATGGGGCTGGCGGTGGTGGCGGTGATGCTGCCGGCTGCGTTGCCGTTGCTGCTCCCCCCTGTGGCCTTGCTGTGCAGCTGGCTGATTGAGCTGACACGCTGGTTTGCCGCGCTGCCGATGGCGCAATGGCAACTGGGTCGGCCCGAGCCCTGGTTGGTGCTGCTGTTGGCGGCGGCCTCGCTGGCTCTGGCCTGGCCCGGCGTGCGGGCACGCTGGCGCGCGTGGGCCGCTGCTGCGGTGGTCGTGGTGGTGGCGGTGCATCTGCTGTTGCTGCGCGGCGATCAGTTGCTGTTGCTGCACCAGGCCCGTGGCGACAGCGGCTTGACCCTGTTGGTGGCGCGGCATCAAGGACGGGAGGCCCTGCTCAGTGCAGGTGCCGATCGTTGGAGCTGCGCCCAGTCGGCACGGCTTGCCCAGGGGCTGGGGGTGCAACGGTTTGATTGGGCCTTGCTGCTGGATCCTTTGGCACCCGAGGATCCGGCCTGTTGGCAGCGCCTGGCACCGGTGGTGCTGGCGTCTGCCGATGGCAGTCCGCCGCTCCAGCCCGGGGAGCGCCTCAGCAGCCCAGGACTGGCGGTCGCGCCGTTGTCAGTCGAGTCGCAGGCCCTCGACCTGCAGATCGGCCCAGCCCGCTGGTTGTTGTTGCCCGATCGGCAGTCGTTGTGGGCTTGGCAGGAGCTGGCGGCACCCCAGGCAGGGCAAGACGCGGTTGCTCTCAATGAGTGGACTGGGGTCTGGCTCGGTTTTCGGCCTACGGCAGGGCAACGGCGGCGGCTTGCAGAACCGCATCTGCAGCGCTGGTTCAGCGCGGTGCCGGGTCGCCGGCCCCTGGCCCACTGGCTGGCCACGGGCAGCAGCGGATCGCTGCAGTGGGATGGCCGCCACAGCCACCGTCTGGCGGCAGCGCCCGATGGACCCATCGCTCATTAAAGTGCAGAATGCCCGTGGGCAGTCCCGGCAGTCGTTGCCTTCCTGGATTCCAGGAACAAACGCGAGGGGCCATTGGAGAGGTGGCTGAGTGGTCGAAAGCGAACGACTCGAAATCGTTTGAAGGGCAACCTTCCGTGGGTTCGAATCCCACCCTCTCCGTATTCAGAAGGTCCCG
>VGQR01000268.1 GCA_016882345.1 Cyanobacteria bacterium K_DeepCast_35m_m2_023 | reverse complement strand
GGCTGCGTTGCTGCAGAAAGCTCTCCAGACAGAGCAGCCCCTCGGCTCGACCTCCGCGCTGGCGCAGGGGGCAGTGGTCCTGGCTGTCGAGCACCTCGCCCACGTTGGGCACAGGCCCAGGGTCCATTGGCACGGACAGGGTCAAACGCAGCGGCTGGGGCACCACGGCTTCGTCCATGCGGGCCTGCCAACGGCGCGCCCAACCGTTCCGGCTCTTGAGCCGGCGCACCACGCCGAACTGGGGCCATTCATGCCAGGGAATGCCATGGCTGCGGGCCCAGGCAGCGACCCGTTGGTCGCGCGCATAAGTCCAGCCATTGCCGGTTTCTTCGTGGCTCCACAACCCAGCAATGCCGAACTGCTGATGGGCCCGCTCCAGCACGGTTTCGACCGCACCGACTCGCACCACCAAGGGTGTCCCCAGGCGGGTCAGGGCAGCGCGCAGCTCGAGCAGCGACTCGCGGCAAAACTGCCATTGGCGTCCTGAGGCATCCACCTGCTGCCACAACGACGGCTCAACCACGTACAACGGCAACACCGGACCCTCGCGAGCCGCTTCGAACAGGGGTGCGTGGTCGACACTGCGCAGGTCCCGCTTGAACCAAACCACCTGCACGGGCTTCATTGGCGGAGCCGACGGCATCTGTGCTGCCTATGTTGCACCCGTTGTGGACCACCATGACGAGCGGCGAGCGGCTGATCACAGGTCCGGATGATGCAGCGGCCTCGGTGTTGCTGGCCCATGGCGCCGGCGCGCCGATGGACAGTCCCTTCATGGAGCAGATCGCCGAGGGGCTGAGCCAGCGGGGTTGGCGTGTGGTGCGCTTTGAGTTTCCCTCCATGGCCCGGCGCCGCCTGACTGGCCGCCAGGCCGCACCAGACCGACTGCCGGTGCTGCTCGCCTGTTTTCGCGAACAGGTTGCACGCGAACTGCACCAACGCCCCCTGATCATCGGCGGCAAGTCGATGGGAGGCCGCATCGCCAGTCTGCTGGCCATGCACTGCCGGTCCATGGCTGCCTGTGCCTGGGCTACCCCTTCCATCCACCGGGCAAGCCCACACAGCTGCGCTGCGAGCATCTGACAGCCATGGGCACGCCGACCTTGATTGTGCAGGGGGAGAGGGACAGCTTTGGCAAACGCTCAGAGGTGGAGACCTATCCGTTGGCCAACAGCATCACGGTGCGGTGGGTGACGGCAGGAGATCACAGCTTCAAACCCACCAAGCAGTCCGGGTTGAGTGAACGCGACAATTTGAAGGCTGCCATCGCTCACGCCGACCATGCGATTGCCGGTTGGTGCCACCGAAGCTGAATCCCTGATGCCCATGAATCCAACCGTGAAGGGTGTGGTCTACGTCAGTGTCTGGGTGCTCATCTGGGGCACTGCGGCGTCACTCGCCGACTTCGTCCTGCTCGAACGCGAGGTGTATGGCGCAGGCAGCACGGGCCAGCTGATCACCTTTGCGGGCTATGGCTTTGCCGCTGTGGTGCTGGCCATACGTCTGGCCGACCGCTTCCTTCGCAATGAGGCAAGGTAGAGACCATGACAGGACTTGTTCCCTCCAACCCGGCTCTGGCTGCTTTGGGTGCCAGTTTCACGGCCATCACCCTGGCCGAACTGGGGGACAAGACCTTTTTTATGGCCCTGATCCTGGCGGTGCGCCACAGGGGCCGCGATGTGTTCATCGGCTCCTTTGCCGCCCTGACCGCGGTCACCCTGATCTCACTGGGGTTGGGCTACGGCATGCGCGAACTGCTGCCGCCAACGTTTGTGCCCTGGCTGGCGACGGTTCTGTTCCTCGGCTTCGGGGTCAAGCTGCTGATCGACGCCCAGTCGATGGGCGCCGATGCCGCCGAATGCGAGGAACAACAAGCCGCTGATGCGATCGAACAAGTCGAGAGCCGACGATCGATCAGGACGCCATGGGCCGTGATCTGGGAGTCCTTTGCACTGGTGTTCATCGCCGAGCTGGGTGATCGGACCCAGTTCACGACGATCTTCCTGGCGACGGCTCCTGCCTTCACCTTTGCTGGCCTGTTGGCAGGCACCCTGGCCGGACATGCGCTCGTCACCGGGCTGGCTGTGGGCGCAGGTAAATGGATTGGCCAGCGTTTGAGTGAACAGGTGCTCTATCGCCTCAGTGGCGGCCTGTTTGTGGCCTTTGGCCTGTTTGCTTTGCATCAGGCCCTGCGCTGAACCTGGCTTGATGTCCAGATCCGACCTGGTGATCGTTGGCGCCGGCGTCGCCGGATGCGCCCTGGCGGCCTCGCTGCGTTTGCGAGGGTGGTGCGGCTCCATCACCCTGTTTGAGATCGGCCGGGGGGAAGGCGGTCGCGCTGCCACCCGCCGCTCACGCCTCGATCCCGATCGCCGCATCAACCACGGCGCACCGCTGTTCAACGTCGAGCATCCGCTGCCGCTGTTGCAGGCCTTGCAGGATGGGGGTTGGATTGAGCCCTACACAGGCGCCATTGCCAGCCTGGATGCCAGCGGATCGCTCGGCCCCCCGTTTGCTGACCCGTTGCTGACGGGCGAACTGTGGCAGGGAGCGGGTGGATGCATGGAGCAGCTGTGCATCGGTCTGCTGCAGCTCGCCCGGCAGCATCCAGGGCCACTGACGCTGCTGACCAACACCCTGGTCCGCCACATCGAACCGATCGCCGGACTGCAATGGCGATTGCGAGGACGGGAGGGCAAGGTGCTGCACCACAGTCCCTGGTTGGTGTTGAGCGGAACGCTGCTGGCCCATCCACGCTGCCAACAGCTCTTGGGGTGGGATGCAGTCCCATTGCAACAAGCCGCCACGCGCCTCCACGATCCCCAGCTGGATCAAACCGCGGTCCACCTGGCGGCAATCGAGGCGATGCCCAGCCTCAACCTGTTGATGAGGTTGACGCCCGAGCAGGCGCAGCCCTGGCTGGCCCAACCCTGGCGACTGCTGCAACTCGAACCGAGGGCGCAACAGCGCTGGCCCCTGCGCCGGATCTCGATCCAACCCCGCCCCGACGGCAGCTGCGCGGTGGTGGCCGAATCATCGGCCGCGCTGGCCCAATCCCATGGCGCTGTGGTGGGCTCTGGTTCATCGGCCGCAACCACACTGGCCATGCCACAGGATTCAGAGCAGCACGAGGCGGCTCTGCAGACCCTGCACGATGCCCTTGAGCAGACGCTCCATCTTGAAATCAGCGGCCATCAGCAACTCATGCGCTGGAGTGCAGCCTTTCCGCTAGCGCCTGGTGTGCCGGCCGAGCACATGCTCTGCCTCAACAGTCAGATCGGCTTCTGCGGCGATGCCATCGCAGGCGTGGGGTTTGGCCGTGTGGAAGGGGCATTGCGCAGCGCTGATGCCCTGGCCGAGCAACTGATGGGGGAGGCGCTGAGCTGAGACCGCAGCGATTCGCAGCGGTTGATCCCGACGCCCTCGCCGTGCGTGGATGGTGGTTCTTCTGGTGCGATGACACCCGAGCTCGCTGCCTGCGTCCTGGAGGGGCTGTTGCAACTCCACGAGGAATTGTCGGTCGATCCCGATGCGCCCTGGTACGTGGGCACTCCGGATCAAACCCAGGTCCTGCACGACGAGCTGTGGCTCCTGGCGGGCGAGCTCTGTTGCAACAGTTCCACTGCCTTGGTCGAAGCCTGGTATGGCAGGGGCCGCTCGGCGCTGCTGCCGGTGCAATGCAGCGGAAAGCCGGTCAGTGACCGGCATCAAGCCGCCTAATCCATGCCATCAGCAAGGCTGATCGCAGCGATCCGCCAACGGCTTCACAGCTTCGCAATGTTCCTACACATTCTTTATGTTGCTCCGGCGGTCCTACA
>VGQR01000267.1 GCA_016882345.1 Cyanobacteria bacterium K_DeepCast_35m_m2_023 | reverse complement strand
CGAACTGACCGCCTCCATCGCCAGGGCGGCCTGCACCCGCATGGCCGACCGACCCCGCCCCCTGCGCCTGTGGGCCGATGGCAACACCTTTCGCTGCACCGTCGCCGATGGCGGGCGCCAGCGCATCAACCAGACCATCCAGAGCGGTGTCGAGCTGCTGGGTGAACCGTTCCTGGCGGCCGACGTCGAACTGATGCGGCTGCTGTTGGCTGCAGCCAGCAGCTTGGGGTTGCGCGCCGAGCACCAACCCACCCTGCTGGTGGGGCATCACGGCATCCTTCAGCATCTGCTCCAGGATCTGCCGCCCCTGCAGCGCGACCAGGCCCGCAAGGCGCTGACCAGCTACGACCCCCTCAGCCTGAAGCAATTGGCGGTCGACGCCGACCAGCGGGCCCTGCTGCTCGACCTGTTGGCCTGGCGGGGCGAGCCCCGAGCGGTCCTGACCCGCCTCGAGCAACGTCTCGGGTCCCTGCCATTGGTTCAGGACCTGTCAACGGTGCTGGATCTGGTGGCACCGGCTGCCCAGCGCCTGGGGGTGCAGCTGCAGCTCGATCCCACGTTCCAGCCCCATTTCAACCTGTACGACGGCCTGGTGCTGAAGTTGGTCTGTCAAGGCCCGGAGGTTCCGGTGGCCATCGCCAGCGGCGGCCGCTACGACGCCCTGGTGGGTCGCTTCAGCACCCCCGATAGTCTGCGCACCCTGCCGGCGGCGGGCGTCGGCTTCGGATTTGATGTTGAAAGCGTGCGCGAACTGCTGCAGGCCAACGACGATGGGCCAGACCCCGTGTTGATCGCCTACGCCAGCGAGGGCCAGCTGGCCCAGGCGCTCGAGCAGCTGGATGCCCTGCATGGCGAAGGCACGCCGGCCGAGCTGCTCAGCTGGCCCGTCGACGATCGCGGCGTCGCCGAGCAGCTGGCCAGCGAACGCGGTTGTAGCCGGGTGCACTGGCTGGACCGCTGAACAGCTCAGCGCCGCTGCCTACGATCGGATTGTTTGCTGCTGTTGCGCGTGGCCCACACGATCGTCACCGACGTCTGCGAAGGCATCGCCGATTGCGTCGATGCCTGCCCTGTGGCCTGCATCCACCCCGGCGAGGGGGCCAACAGCAAGGGCACCGGGTTTTACTGGATCGACTTTGACACCTGCATCGATTGCGGCATCTGCCTGCAGGTGTGTCCTGTCGCAGGGGCGATTCTTCCGGAAGAGCGCCCAGACCTGCAGCGTTCAGCCTGATCCAGGGGTTGACGCGTCACGTGTCATCCGACCATCGGCCTCGGCAAGCCGGTCGAGCACAAGCTGCAAATCCACAGCCGTCAGCTCTCCGTCCGCTGTCCACTTCAGACAGGTGCGGGTTAGACACGACGATTCGGGCTGGATGGTGATCCCTGATGCGGTGCCGGCCATGGGCACCTCTGATCGGACTGCTGACAGTGTTTCTGAGCCCAGCGGTCAGCCACAATCCCCAGATGGGGACATTGTTGGACCAGAGCGCGACCATGCCCAACGGGGCCGAGTTGCTGGCACTCGAGGCCGGGGCGCGCCGGCGTGGCAGCGGCATCGTGCGTGAGGCGATGGCGGGTCGATGGCGCCTGCAGCGGATCTGGCCCCGCGGCAGCAGCACTCCATCGCGGTTGGCGTCGGCGTTGCTGCGCTGGCTCGGGGCCCGGCTTGAGATCGGCTGTGATGCCGACCAGCTGACCCTGTGCAACGCCGTCTCGCTCGGTCTGCTTTCGTTGGAATTTGTGGGCATGGCTGAGTTGTGTGGCACCCGGCCGCTGCTGCGGTTCAGTTTTGATGAACTGAGGCTCTGCTGGGGTGAACGGCGCCTGTGGGGCCGCTCCTTACCACCGATCGAGGCGCGCCACTGGCCATTTTTTGCGTTGATCGCCCGTGATGCCTCGGGCTGGCTGGCGGCCCGGGGCCGAGGTGGGGGCCTGGCGCTGTGGCAACTCGACTCGTGAGGCTCACGCCCAAAAAGCTGGTCAAGCGGTGCTGAGCCCAGGCACTGTGGTGGACCGCCGCGATGGCAACCATGGCCGATGCGCCCTATCTGATTGCTTTGGCTCTGCTTGAACAGGACGGCCGGCGTGCCATGCCCCTGCAGGGCAAGTCACTGCGCGAACCCATTGCCGCCGACGCAGACCCCGGCGCTGTGGGCAACCAGCAGGTGCTCGAACTGCTGCTGCGCATCGGCAGTGCAGCGACCAGGGCCCGCTGCAGCGGCTCGGGGGCGAGCAGAGTGTGTTGCTTGTCACCGTGCCGATCGAGGCGTTGCAGGACCAACTGCCGCAGATCAAGGCCGATTGGCTCAACAGCGGCGATCAGGCAGCCCTGATTGCGGCGCTGGCTCAACTGGGCTCGGGTCTGTGGCGATTCGATCAGCAACCGCGGCAAGCGCCCCGTTACGAGCGGCTGGCCTAGCGCTGCAGCGGATGGGACCCACCATGATGCTGTGATCGCACGCGATCGCCATGGAGCCCCAGCCTGGGCCGTTGGGCCCGCAGTGTGCACCGGTTCTGGTGTACGACGGTGGCTGCCCGTTCTGCCGGCACTTTGCTGAGCGCAGCGAACTGTGCAGCGGTATTGCCCAGTTGCAGATCGTGGATGGCCGCGCCGATCGGGCCATGCACCAACGCCTTGTGGCCATGAGAGTGCCCATGCGCGATGGCGCTGTAGTGCTCGTTGGCGAGCAGGTGCTGCATGGGGCTGAAGCCATTCAGTGGCTCTGTGGGCAGATGCAGCCCAGCGATGCGCTGTTGGCGCTGCTGTCGGGGTTGCTGCGTTCGCGACAGCGCAGCCAACGCCTCTATCCACTGCTGTTGCTGGCTCGCCGAGCGGCGTTGACGCTGCGCGGGCTGCCGCTCGATCCGGGCGATCAGCCCAGTTGACGCCCCCGTTGATCGGGCATCGGCGGTGGCGGCGGCGGGTTCAGCAAGGGAACCAGCACAGAGCTCAAACCCAGCATCACAAACGACAAGGCGCCCACGAACGCCAGCAGCCGCAAACCCAGGTTGCGTCCTGGATCCACCAGGGGCGCATCGTCGTCGTCGGCGCGGTCGTCGCGCTCGCTCTGGCGGGCCATCGGCGCACCGTACAACCGTTGCCGACAGAGGCACGGCAGCCCTTGACGCCAATCCCCAGACGAGCTAGTACAGGCGTACTGATCACTGATCAAGATGTCCGTCGCCTCTCCCTATGCCCTGTACAGGGCAACCGAGCTGACCTGGCCCGCCCTGCCCCCGCAGGCTGAGCGGCACGAGGGGCCGCCGCTGGCCGATGGCACAGCGCGCGTCCGCCGCCGGCGCCTTGACAACCCCAGGCCAGGCTGGAACACGGTGGTCCAGGGCGAGCTGTTCCAGCTGGCTTAGGTCTGGCCGACTGCACAGGGGGTCGGTTTTTTGCCCATCAGCCCCCCTTGGCGAGCGATGGCCAGGCGGTGGAATCTGGACTCATCTCGCTGCCAGTCAGCCGTGCTGCAAGCCGAACAGGGTCAGATTCAGATCCATACCGAGAACATTTTCCCGATCATCAAGAAGGCCGTTTACAGCGGCCACGAGGTCTTCCTGCGGGAACTGGTCAGCAACGGCGTCGATGCCATCAGCAAGCGGCGCATGGCCGCCATGGCCGGCGACTGCAGCGAAGGTGCTGAAGGCAAGATTTCGATCCGCATCGACCGTGAGGCCAAGACCCTCACCATCAGCGACAACGGCATCGGCATGACCGCCGATGAGGTCAAGCGCTACATCAACCAGGTGGCCTTCTCGAGCGCCGAGGATTTTCTCGAGAAGTACAAAAGTGAAAGCGACGCCATCATAGGCCACTTCGGCCTGGGG
>VGQR01000266.1 GCA_016882345.1 Cyanobacteria bacterium K_DeepCast_35m_m2_023 | reverse complement strand
TAGCAAGCTGGCGCTGATCTTTGACCGTTTCAATCAGTTTTTTGCCTGGTTGCAGAGCAGCTATGCGCAATTGCTGAAAATGCTGATCAGCAAACGTCCCTACATCCTGGCTGGCCTCGGTGGTGGCATTGTGCTGACGGCGATTGCCTTCTCGGCTCTGCCCACCGCCTTCATTCCTGAAGAGGATCAGGGCTATGGCCTGGGGATCTTCCAGCTTCAGAACGGTGCTTCGCTGACCCAGACCGAGAAGACGGGTCTTGAGATTGCCAAGGTGCTCAAGACAGAGCCCGACATCATTGCTGCTTCGGTGATTAGCGGCTATGGCTTCAATGGCTCCAGTCCCGATCAGGGGGTGTTTTTCTTTGGCCTCAAGCCGCTTGAAGAGCGCAGTGGGGCCGACCAAAAAGCTCCTGCCATCGTTCAGCGCCTGAACGCCAAATTGTCGAAGCTGAGCAGTGGACTTGCCATTGCTGCGCAGCCACCGGCCATTCCCGGGTTTTCGGCACAGGGTGGCTTCTACTTCCAGTTCAACGACCAGAGCAATGGCGCTTACAGCTTCAACCAGTTGGATGGTCTGGCCCAGCAGCTGGTGGCGGCAGGCAATGCCAGTGGCCAGTTCTCAACCCTCTACACCCAGTTCATCCCCAGTGCCCCTGCCTTCGGTCTGAGCATGGATCGCACGATCATGGGTACTTTGAACATCGACTTTCAACAGGCGATGCAGACGATCGCCGTGCTCGCTGGCGGCAACTATTCAGGTCTGACCTACGAAAACGGTCAGGTTCGCAACGTCTATGTCCAATCGCAGGCTCAGGGCCGTAGCGCCCTCGAGGACGTGCTCAGTTATTACGTGCGCAACCGCGATAACAAGCTGATTCAGGTGTCTGAATTCGCCACCAGCGAGCTCAGCAGTGCGCCGCCGGTGATCAGCCACTACAACCTCTACCGCACCATCTTGGTGCAGGGGGCAGAGGCCATCGGTAAGAGTTCGGGCCAGGCCCTGGCGGCGATTCAGCAGATCTTCAAGCAGCAGGATTTCAACAACATCGGTTACGCGTTTACTGGTCTGGCGGCTCTGCAGCTCTCAGCTGGCAGCGCCAGTGTCCTGGTGTTCGGCCTGGGAATCCTGGTGGTCTACCTGGTGCTTTCGGCGCAGTACGAGAGCTACGTGACGCCGGTCGTCATCCTGATGACGGTGCCACTGGCCATGTTGGGCGCGCTGGTGTTCCTGGCCGTTCGCTCGATCGACCTCAACATCTACGCCCAGGTGGGGTTGGTGACCTTGATTGGCTTGGCAGCCAAAAATGGCATTTTGATTGTCGAGGTGGCCGAGCAGCATATCGAGGCAGGCATGACGGCAACAGAGGCCGCGATTGCTGCGGCCGAATCGCGCATGCGCCCGATCCTGATGACCGCGATCGCCTCATTGGCTGGCTTCCTGCCGCTGGTGGTGGCCACCACGGCTGGTGCCAACAGCCAGCAGTCGCTGGGCACGGTGATTTTTGGAGGCCTGCTGGTGGCCACGGTGCTGTCGCTGGGGGTGGTGCCGCCCTTCTATGTGGCGATCAAGAATCTGGAGGAGCGCTGGTTTGGCGAGGGCGGAGCGCGCAGCAGTGATTCCGCGACAGCTTCTGCTGCAAACGCTACCCCTCAGAATTGATGGCTAGCGAAGCACCTGTGCGTCTGCCAAAGCCTTGGGGATTCGGTTTGTTTGCACGAATCGTTTATGTCCATCAAGCACTTTGTTTTGCCTTCTTTGTCCGAGGTCTAAGCGTTGATCCCGCCCGTGGCATCGATCAACTTGTTCTCCCGCATCTGCTCGGCATCGCGATTTCCGTTGCCGTTCTGGTAGCCATGTTTGGAGTCGCCACCCGTAAGTCGCTCATAGCACTGACCTGGTTGCGTCTGATCCTGTGGATTGGTGTGGTCAAGATCCTGATCGTTCAAGTGTGGTTGTTGGCTCAGTGAGAAACGCAATTGGCCGCTTATATCCACGCCATGTTGATCAACGAGCTTGTCGCCATCCCTCTGGCGCTGTATTGGTCGAGGTCCGTTCACAACCGCTATTTGGCTTCCCTGGGGCGCTGATCAGGTGATCACCGTCGGGCGATCCATGCCTGTGCGGGTCTTGATCTCGGCCAGGCCGTCGATGGCCGTGATCAGATCGCCCAGGGCTGCCTGGGGATCCTGGCTCAGGTTGCCGCTGGGGGGCACATAGCTTTCGAGGTACACCCGCAGCGTGGCGCCCTGGGTGCCGGTGCCCGAGAGGCGCAGGACCACGCGGCTGCCGTCGTCCAGCAGCAGCCGCAGCCCCTGGCCACTGGTGAGAGAGCCATTCACCGGGTCGGTGTAGGCAAAGTCGTCGGCGGTGGCGACGGTGCGGCCAGCGAAGGCCTGCCCCACCAGCGCGGGCTGCATCTCCTTGACGCGGTTGTAGAGGCCATGGGCGGCCTCGCTGGCGATCGCCTCGTAGTCGTGGCGCGAGTAGTAGTGCCGTCCGAAGCGGTTCCAGTGTTCGGCCATGATCTGGCTCACGCTCTCGCGCCGCTTGGCCAGGATGTTGAGCCAGAACAGCACCGCCCACAGGCCGTCCTTTTCGCGGATGTGGTTGCTGCCGGTGCCGAAGCTTTCTTCACCGCACAGCGTGATGCGGCCGGCGTCGAGCAGGTTGCCGAAGAACTTCCAGCCCGTGGGCGTCTCATAGCAGGGCAGGCCCAATGCCTTGGCCACCACGTCGGCGGCAGCGCTGGTGGGCATCGAGCGCGCCACGCCGTCCAGGCCATCGGCGTAGCCCGGTGCCAGGGTGGCGTTGGCGGTGAGCACCGCCAGGCTGTCGCTGGGGTTCACAAAGCAGCGTGTGCCCAGAATCATGTTGCGATCGCCGTCGCCGTCGCAGGCCGCGCCAAAGCGGTAGGCGTCGCTGTCCAAGAGCAGCTCGGCCAGCTCGTGGGCGTAGGTGAGGTTGGGGTCGGGGTGGCCGCCGCCAAAATCCTCCAGCGGCACGCCATTGCGCACGGTGCCGGCCGGAGCACCGAGCAATCCCTCCAGAATGCGCGTGGCGTAGGGGCCGGTCACGGCATGCATGGCGTCGAACGCCAGGGCAAAGTCACCGCGCAACAGGTCGGCGATGGCGTCGAAATCAAACAATTTCTGCATCAGCGTCACATAGGCATCGACGCCGTCGACCACCTCCACGCTCATGGCGCCCAGCTGCTGGTTGCCGGCCCGATCCAGGTCGAGCGCATCGCCGCCCTCGGCGATGCGGTAGCCCTCCAGGCTCTGGGTGACGGCGTAGATGGCATCGGTGATCGACTCGGGCGTCGGGCCGCCGTTGGCGCCGTTGATCTTGACGCCAAAGTCGCCGTCCGGGCCGCCGGGGTTGTGGCTGGCCGAGAGAATCACCCCGCCGATGGCGCCGTTCTGGCGGATCAGGTTCGACGCCGCCGGGGTCGAGAGGATGCCTCCTGTCGTTGTGATCAGCCGAGCGACGCCATGGGCGGCCGCCATGCGCGCAATCACACCGATGGCGCGCCGGTTGCCGTAGCGGCCATCGCCACCCACCACCAGGGTGCCGCCGGCGAATCCGGGCAGCACCCGCAGGCTGGCTTCGATGAAACTCTCGAGATAGTGGGGGGTTTCGAACTGTTTGCTGCTCTTGCGCAGCCCCGAGGTGCCTGGTTTCTGGTCGCGGAACGGCTCGGCCAGGCGCACTGCGTTGATATTGCTGCTGGGTGTCGGCGCCATCGGCAATGGGGACTCAAGCCCGTCGGAGGCACCAAATTAACCCTCAGAAGTCGGACCATTCGATGCGCTGGCTCGAATTGCTTCAACCCTCAGTTGGGCTGGTTGCCGCCAATGCCCAAACCGCGCAGAAAACC
>VGQR01000265.1 GCA_016882345.1 Cyanobacteria bacterium K_DeepCast_35m_m2_023 | reverse complement strand
CCAACCTACGGGAAAGAGCTGCTGAAGCGAGGCCTCAGCAGCAGATCTGCAGATTGTCTTTGGAGTTTGCAGGGCGTCCCTGCAATCAGTTGACCAGCTTGGCGTCGATCGTCTCGAGGTAGCGCTGCTCGCACTGCTTGATGATCTTGACCGCCTCTGCGGAATCGAAGAAGCCATTGACACGGCAGGTGCCGGGCTTTTTCAGATCCTTGTAGTGCTCCCAGTAGTACTGGGTTTCCTTCAGCCAGTGGTCACCCAGTTGGGTGTAACTGGTGATGTGATCCATGCGCTTGTCGTCAGCAAGGACCGCAATCACCTTGTCGTCGACTTCCCCACCGTCGTCAAACGTCATGATGCCGATGATGCGGGCCTCCACCAACGAACCCGGGATCAGCGGCTCGGTGACACCGACGATCTCAATATCCAGCGGGTCGCCATCTTCATCCCAGGTGCGGGGAATGCAGCCGTAAGCAAAGGGATAGGCCAGGGACGAATAGCCCACGCGGTCGAGCTTGAGCTGACCGGTCTCGGTGATCAACTCGTATTTGTTGATCGTCATCGAGTTGAGCTCGACAATCGCGTTGAGGCGCAGCTCGCTTTCATCGGCAAAGGCCGGCAGCACATGCAGCAGGTTGAGCATTGTGCGGCTGGGGGCGTGGTCGATGTTGGCCATGACAGGCGGCGGCGGGCCGTCAGTTTACGGGCCGGTCTCGAGGCGCTCGAGCTTCGCCTCCAGAGCAGCAAGAAAGGGCTGGCAACTCAGCTCCTTGCCCGTGACCTGCTGGACCAATTGCTCCCCATTGACCCCGCGACCCAGGGGCCAGATGTGCTGCGCCAGCCAGTGCTGCAGGGCACCATCCTCCCCACTCGCCACCGCCTGGTCCACGGCCCCGGCGCCCCCGAAATCACGCTCCAGCGTCTGGGCCATCTGGGCACTGATCAGATGACCGAGGGCATAACTGGAGAAGTAGCCAAACAGGCCCTCGGCCCAATGGATGTCTTGAAGGCACCCCTCAGCGTCAGTCTGGGGCTGGAGTCCCAGCAGCTCCTGCATCCGTTGGTTCCACTGCTGCGGTAACTCGTCCACCGGCATCTCCTGCTCCAGCAGGGCCAGCTCCAGTTCATAGCGCAGCACGATGTGCAGGCAATAGCTGAGCTCGCCGGCTTCAACCCGAATCAAGCCGGGCTTGACCGGATTGAACGCCCGCCACAAACCAAACGAACCGTTCCAGGGATCGCTCCCCAGGGCGGCAGCGAAGCGGGGATGCCAG
Source organism: Cyanobacteria bacterium K_DeepCast_35m_m2_023 (assembly GCA_016882345.1). The sequence continues at coordinate 2,607 of VGQR01000265.1, read as the reverse complement.
CGCTTGCTGAAGGCCTCGCTGCGGGCAATGCGGCACTCCCAGAACAGCGCCTGCGACTCGTGCACCCCCATTGAGGTGGCCTCGCCCAGGGGCCAGGGGAACCAGTGGTCGTCCCCGCGGGGCAGGCCCTGCTCATAGAGCGAATGGCCCCACTCGTGGGCAGTGGCCAACAAGGCCGACAGCGGCTGCCCAGGCACCACGCGGGTGGTCATGCGGAAGTCCTGGGGACCCAACGTGCACGAAAAGGGATGGGCCGAGCGGGAGCGCTGGCAGCGGCGCCCATCGAACCCCCAGCTGTCGAGCAGATCGGTGCAGAACTGCTCCTGCTTGGACTCTGGGATTGCCACATCGGGCGCGGTGGGCTGCTGAACAGCGCGACGGGCATCGGCGGCAGCGGCGCGCTGCAGCAGCGCGGGCAAACGGCGCTTGAGCGGGGCGAATAACAGCGCCAGACGCGCCTTGCTGATGTCGGGTTCAAAGGGTTGGGCCAGGATTTCCCAGGGGCTGCGCGGCACCGGTTCGGCAGCGGCCAGCTGGCTGGCCTGCTGGCGGCGCAGGGCGATCAGCTCCTGGAGTGCTGGGGCAAAGGTCGAAAAATCGTTGCGCTGTCGGGCGTCCTGCCACACCGCATTGCCGCGCGACTGAGCCTTGGCCAGCGCACTGACGAGGGCCGGATCAAGGCAGCGCTGACGGTCAAGCTCCAGGCGCAGCAGTTGCAGGTTGCGGCGGCGTTCGGGTGAGGCCTCTGGATCGAGCTCGCTCTCCGCTGCCGCCACCAGCTCGGCGTAGTCCGCACTGCTCTGGCGCTGGTGCAGCTGGCCGGCCAACAGGGCCAGCTGCTCGCCGCGCCAGGTCGCACCAGCAGCCGGCATCTCCGTGTTCTGGTCGTAATAAAGGGCGCTGCTGATCGAGCCCAGCAGGCGGGTCTGATGGATGTGGCGCCGCAGATGCTCCAGTGCCGATGCCACAACCGCTGGTTCTGCTGCCACCAGTCTCGATCAGGGGGCTGCGGCAGCGCTGGGCCGCGGCGTGATCCACGCATTCAGCTGTTGTGACGCTGGGCAGCCCCCTTGAGCAGCTCGGCCGCCGTTGCCGCGTACACCGTGGAGGCCTCCTGGGCCGAGCGACCGATGCAGGTCATGCCGAGCTTGCCGTATTCCGACAGGCAGCCCAGCAGATGGAACACACTGCCGCGCAGATGGGCGGGATCGAAATGGAGACCGGCTTCGGCGACGATGTCGACCAGATCGATCGGTAACAGCCCACGCAGCAGCGGATCGCTGAGGTTATCGGTGGCTTCGTAGTGCAGCGGCTGCCCATTGGGCGAGCGATACAGCCCCGTCTCATGATCAAGCGAACCGGCCGTGATGGCGCTCAGGGCCAGATAGGGGTGGGTGGTGCCACCCTGACGCAGGTTGACCTCGATTGCCTGCACATCCCAGCGGCCATCGAAACGGCGGGCGATGAAATCGACGGCGTAGCGCTCGAGGGCCCCCTCTGCCGCCAGGGCCTCACCGATCGCCTGGCCGTAGCGCATCAACGCGATGCGGTAGGTGTCATCACAGGGGAAACGGCAGCCCTGGTAGGTCTGGCCACTAGGGCCGCCCAAGATCTGCTCGTGGGTGGAGAGCAGTTCCACCCGCGGTCGCCCCCCCATGGCGGGGGGATGGATGGTCCCCTGCACGCTCGGCGAGGTGAGGGCTTCATCGCCATCGAGCCAGGCCTCGACCAGGGCACCCTGCTGGACCAGCAGGGTCAACCAGTCAGGCGCTGGCATGGCCAAGGTCGTCAGGGCCTGGCGCAGGACCCTGCGCCGCTCGCTCGCCGACAGGCCGTCGAGCTGCAGTGGCGCAAAATCGACCGGCGCATTGCCCTCGCCGCTGAAGCCCTCGTTCAGCTTGACCACGCAGCGGCGCAGGTGCGGTTGGGCCTCCCAGAGCTCAGCGATGGCCTCGGCCAGATCCTCCGGGTTGTGAACCAGGGGTGACCCGGGGGGATGGGGTACGCCGCAACGGGCAAACAACTCACGGCTGCCAGCCTTGCTGCCCCAGTACCCCAGGGCCGGATCGGTCCCCAGCAGCGGAATCTGAAGGCGCTCAGAGAGCTGCTTTTCCAGCTCGCTGACCACAAAGCAGGTGATGAAACTGCGGCCAGGCCTCAGCAACTCGGCGATGCGAGCCAGCAGGGCCGGCCGCTCCAACAGTTTTTCGCTGAGGGGGCGATCCGACGCGTCGTCGGTATCCAACAGATGCAGACGGCGGCGGGCATGGGAGGTCGGCACGCCGGGCAACAGCTCGAGCACCGCGTCAACCACCAGGTCAGCCAGCGGTTTACTGGTGGCATAAACCATCCGCACGCCGGGATCCCGCAGCCGGACCAGCGAGAACAGTTGCCGTTCTTCATACAGATGGGCGCCCTTGATCTGGGCGATCTGGCCCCGTTCCAATGACAACGAGGGAACCACCAGCACATCCACATCGGGACCCTGCCCGATCGTGACGTCACCCCAGAGGGGCAGCAACTCACGCTGCAACTCACGAAAGCTGCGCTGGGATGGCTGCATCGTCGCGGTCGGGGTCATCAAGCGGTGCCAGAGGTGACAACATC
>VGQR01000264.1 GCA_016882345.1 Cyanobacteria bacterium K_DeepCast_35m_m2_023 | reverse complement strand
GCCATCCATGGACGTGAGCAAAATCTCACCGGCACCCAGGGCCACCACCTGACGGGCCCAGGTCACCGCATCAAGGCCGGTGTTCTCGCGGCCGCCTTTGACATACACGTCCCAGCCACCGCCCTGCCGCCGCCGGGCATCGATCGCCACAACGATGCACTGGCAACCGAAGCGCTCGGCGCCGCGGCTCACCAGCTCGGGCTCGCGCACGGCCGACGAGTTGAGGCTGACCTTGTCAGCACCGGCGCGCAGCAGCTCGGTGATCCCTTCCACCGTGCTGATGCCGCCGCCGACGGTGAAGGGAATGGTTACCGTCTCTGCGGTGCGCCTCACCAGATCGACCAACGTGGCGCGGCCCTGGTGGCTGGCGGCGATATCCAGAAAGACCAATTCGTCGGCACCGGATTCGCTGTAACGGCACGCCAGTTCGACCGGATCACCGGCGTCCCGCAGGCCGACGAAATTCACCCCCTTGACCACACGGCCGTCGGCCACGTCCAGGCAGGGGATAATCCGTTGGCAGGCCATGGCGTCACGAAGTGGCGGGTTAAGGTGGCGCCACTTTCCAGTCGCGCCGGCCATGTCCCAGGCTGCCACTCCAGCCAGCATCACCATTGGTGCCAAGGTGCGGATCACGCGAGTCCGTGATCGCATCCCTGCCGACATGGTTGATGCCCTCAAGGCTGATGCCAGCGCCACAGTGACCGGGTTCCGCACCGTCGACGGCAAAGGCATCGGTGTGGTGGTGCAACTGGCCAATGGCGCCAAGGCCTGGTTCTTCGATGACGAGATCACCCTCGCCTGAGGCTGAGGGCCACTTCAACGGGACAACCAGCCTTGAGCACAAGCCCTAACCCCGAGGCAACCACCGGAGCCTCAGCGCGTCAGCTGCTGGGGATGAAAGGTGCTGCCGAAACCAGCAACATCTGGAAGATCCGGCTCCAGCTGATGAAGCCGGTCACCTGGATCCCCCTGATTTGGGGGGTGATCTGTGGCGCCGCAGCTTCAGGCAATTTCCACTGGCGCCCAGTCGAGGTGATCGCCTCCATCGCCTGCATGTTGATGAGCGGTCCCCTGCTGGCTGGTTACACCCAGACCATCAACGACTACTACGACCGCGACATCGACGCAATCAACGAGCCCTACCGGCCGATTCCGTCGGGTGCGATTCCGCTTGGCCAGGTCAAGGTTCAGATCTGGATTCTGCTGCTGGCCGGCCTGGGTGTGGCCTACGGACTCGACCTCTGGGCAGGCCACAGCACCCCGGTGCTGCTGCTGTTGGCCCTGGGCGGCTCGTTGGTCAGCTTCATATATTCAGCACCACCGCTCAAACTCAAACAGAACGGTTGGCTGGGCAATTACGCCCTGGGAGCCAGTTACATCGCCTTGCCCTGGTGGGCCGGGCAGGCCCTGTTCGGCCAGTTGACCTGGACCACGGCCCTGCTCACCCTGTCCTACTCATTGGCGGGCCTGGGCATTGCTGTGGTCAACGACTTCAAGAGCGTCGAGGGCGACCGAACCCTTGGGCTGCAGAGCCTGCCGGTGGTCTTCGGCATCCAAAAGGCCAGCTGGATCAGTGCCGCGATGATCGACCTGTTTCAACTGGCAATGGCGGCTGTGCTCATCGCCATTGGCCAGCACTTCGCCGCTGTGCTGCTGGTGCTGTTGATCGTGCCCCAGATGACCTTCCAGGACATCTGGCTGCTGCGCGACCCCGTCGCCTTTGATGTCAAATACCAGGCCAGCGCCCAACCGTTTCTGGTGCTTGGCATGTTGGTCACAGCCCTGGCCATTGGCCACAGTGGACTCGTGGCCGGCAGCCTGACCTGAGTTGACCCCCGCGACGACGCCTCCCAACGCTCCGCCAGGCCGCTTCGACTGGAAACGCACGGTCGCTGCTGCGGCCTTGATCGGTGCGGGCGTCGCCCTGGGCCAGGCAGCCCTGGTGGCGGGCATCGACGCCCTGCTGCCTGATGCTCGTCGGGTCGGCAGCTTCAACCGCCCCGGCACGCTCACGATCCTCTCGGCCGATGGCGAGGTGATCCAGAAGATCGGGCCAGCCACCCGCGAAAAACTCACACCCGAATCACTGCCAACGCTGATCGAGCAGGCGTTCATCGCCGCCGAAGACCGCCGCTTCTATCAGCACGACGGCATCGATCCTGTTGGCATCGGACGCGCCATCGTGCGCAACATCACCGAGCGATCGGTCGAAGAAGGCGCCAGCACGATCACCCAGCAACTGGCTCGCACCGTCTTTCTGAGCCAGGACATCAGCCTGGTGCGCAAGTTCAAGGAGGCCGCCCTGGCGGGCAAGCTCGAACGCCATCTCAGCAAGCGACAGATCCTGACCGAGTACCTCAACGTCGTCTATCTGGGCTCCAGTGCCTACGGCGTCGCCGATGCGGCCTGGATCTACTTCTCCAAGACCCCCAGCCAGCTGACCCTGCCCGAGGCGGCCCTGATTGCCGGCATGCCACCGGCCCCCTCGGTCTACTCGCCGCTGGTGAACCCCGAACTGGCGCTCAGGCGGCGCAGCATCGTCCTGCGCCGCATGGAAGAGGCCGGCTCCATCACTGCGGGCGAACGGGCCGACGCCGAAGCCACACCCCTGGAACTGAAACCCGCCGAACCGAAGTTCTGGGTCAGCCAGGCTCCCTGGTTCAGCAGCTGGGTCCAGCAGGAACTGCCGCGGGTGCTCAGCAAAGAGCAGCTCGAGGTGGGTGGTCTCACCGTGCGCAGCAGCCTCAACCTCAGCTGGCAACAGCAGGCCCAGACCACCATCAACCAATACGCCTCAGGCCCGATGGAGGGAGCCCTGGTCGCCATGGAGCCCGGCACTGGCATGGTGCGGGCGATGGTGGGCGGCAAGGACTTCAGCAAGAGCCAGTTCAACCGGGCCGCCCAGGCCCTGCGCTCGCCGGGCTCCACGTTCAAGCTGTTCGTCTATCTGACCGCCCTCAAGGCGGGGATGCTGCCCGAGCGCAGCGTGGTGGATCTGCCCCAGTGCTTCAAGGGCTACTGTCCGCGCAATTTTGGCGGCCGCTATCTGGGGCGCGTCAGCCTGGCCACCGCACTGCAGAACTCGCTCAACACGGTGGCGGTCCTGCTGCTCAGGGAGCTGGGTTTCGACAAGGTGATCGAAACGGCCAAAAGCCTAGGTATCACCCGCGAGCTGGGCCGGTTTTATCCGATGGCGATCGGGGCCTACGAGCAGACCCTGCTCGACATGACGGCGGCCTACGCGGCGATCACCAACCGCGGCATCTATGTCCAACCCACCCCCTTTGAAGACATCCTGGGGCCGGACGGCCAGTTGCTCTGGAGCCGGCGGGTTGATGGTGACCGGGGCCGGCGCGCCGTTGCCAGCGACATCGCCGACACGATGCTGTGGATGCTGCAGCAGGTGGTCAAGGGCGGCACCGGTGGCGGCGCCGCGCTCAGCGATCGGCCCGTCGCCGGCAAGACCGGCACCTCCGAAGGCGGCCGCGACCTGTGGTTCATCGGCTCGATCGCCCAGCTGACCACCGGCATCTGGCTGGGCTACGACGACAGCCGCGAGACCAAGAGCACCAGCGTCGTCGCCACCTTGGCTTGGCATGACTTCATGGCACCGATCAGCAAGACCCTGCCCGTGCGCCAGTTCCCGCCCAAACCCCAGCTCAACAACAGCTACAAACCAGTCCCCACCACAACCAAGCCCGAGCCCGGAGGCGCAACCAAGCCAGCTTCCGAAGGCCAAGGCGTCCCTGCTGCACCTGAATTGCCCCAGAGCTTCACCCCCGTGCCCGAGGGAACCCCCACCGATGGCCCGCCGCAAGGCCCGGGCGCACCCAGGACCGTTGCCCCTGCCCCAGGTCCTGCCCAAGAGACGCTGCCCCCGGTGTC
>VGQR01000263.1 GCA_016882345.1 Cyanobacteria bacterium K_DeepCast_35m_m2_023 | reverse complement strand
GGCGCCCCAGGCGCAGGATGCGGCCCTGCCGCTGGCTCCCCAGGTCAAGGGCAGCCGCCCCAAGGCCAACGCTGCCGTGTTGCCCCCGGCGGCCACCAAACTGTTGCCAGCCGTTCAGGATCTGGCAGCTCCAGCTTCGCTCGCCCTGCCCACCAAGCCCGCCGAAGTCCAGATTCGTCAGCTGCGCCCGATCGGCCTGCTTGAGGCCGAAAACCTCGCCGAGGTCAACAACCCCAACCTCAAGCTGATCGCCACCCAGGTCGATCAGGCCCAGAGCAACCTTCGAGCCCAGATCGCGTTGTGGTACCCGACCCTGAGCATCAACGCCAACAATCTGCCTTCGTTCACGGGCGGCCAGCAGAACGCTCAGGGTGCTATCGCACAAGGCATCACCACAACTGGAAATGACCTCAGGAGCACCAACCGCTGGTTTTACGGCGCCCAGGTGCAGGCCCAGTGGGCTCTGATCAATCCGCAGCGGGTCCCGGCGATCGCCGCCGAGCGTGACAGCTTCGAGAAGGCCAAGGACCAGTACCTGATTTCCTTGCGCGAACTGCGCCTGCAGGTTGACGTCGCTTATTTCGATCTGCAGCAGGCCGATGATTCGGTGCGCATCGGCCAGGAGTCGGTGCGGGCTTCAGTGGTCAGCCTGCGCGATGCCCGCGCCCGCTATCAGGCCGGGGTTGCGACCAAGCTTGAAGTGCTGGAAGCCGAGACCCAGCTGGCCCGCGATCAACAGTTGCTGACCGATTCGTTGTCAGCTCAGTCAATCGCCCGCCGCACCCTGGCTGCCCTGTTGGATCTGCCGCCAACCGTGACCCCAACGGCCAAGGATCCGGCCCGGGTGGTGGGCACCTGGCAGCCCAGCCTTCAGGAAAGCATTATTGCGGCCTTTGCCTTTCGCGAGGAGCTCGACCAGGCCCTGCTCGATATCTCGATCGCCAACAGCACCGCCAACCAGGCCCTTGGTGCAGTGCAGCCGTTCCTCAACATCTTCAACACGCTGACTGCGGGTCGCTACCAGGGCAACCAGAGTGTGTTAGTTGATCTCCCCGGCAGCCAGGGCTGGAACGTCGACAACAGCATCGGTCTCAATCTGACTTGGAACGTTTTTGATGGTGGCGCTGCAGCCGCCCGCTCGCGCGCGGCCAAGCAGCAGGCCCAGCAATTCACCTATGAATTTGCCAAGCGCCGCGACGACATCCGCCGCGATGTTGAGATCAGTTTTTATGAACTCGAGAAAAACAACCGCAACCTCACCACCACCGCGCGCGAGGTCCTCTCGGCCCGTGAAGCCTTGAGGTTGGCCCGATTGCGGCTAGAAGCCGGCGTGACCACCCAGCGCGAAGTGGTCAACAACCAGCGTGACCTTACCCAGGCTGAAGTGCGTCATTCCAACGCCATCAGCGACTACAACAAACGTCTGGCTGAGTTGCGTCGCCGGACCGGCCTGGACCAGATCGCCCTGTGCACCCCACCGGTTCTACCCGCGGCCAAGCCGGTTCTTGATGGGGCTTCACGGGTGCCTGTTGAGCAGCCTCCGCTGCAGCCCGCCTGTCAGGCCGCCAAGGCTGTTCTTTAAACGCCCGTGGGATCTCTTGGATTGCTGGGCACCCTCAGGCTCGGCCTGTTCCAGGGCTGCCTGGGATGTCTGGCGGTGATTTTCTCGGGGTTGCTCAACCGCGTGATGATCAGCGAGTTGGCGTTCCCGGGGCTGCTGGTCGGTGGCGCCTTGGCCTTTGAGCAGTTTGTTGCACCCTCACGCGTGCTGTTCGGCCAGATCAGTGATGCTCGCCCCTGGGCGGGACGCCACAGGTTGCCGTACATCTGGCTGGGCACCCTGCTGTTTTGCAGCTTTGCTGTGGCCTCAATTCCGTTGATTTTTCGGGTTGGCTGGCTGCTCGAAGCCGGAACTCCCACGGCCATCGGCCTTGGGATTGCAGCCCTGTGTGGCTTGTTCGCCCTCTATGGACTCTCGATTTCTCTGGCGACAACCCCCTATCTGGCTCTGGTCATTGATCGCACCAGCGAAGCCGAGAGGCCCAGGGCCGTCGGCATCATCTGGTGCATGCTCACGGTCGGCATCGTGATCGGGGCACTTGCCATTGCCATCAGCCTCAGGGGGCTCGATGGGGTCACCGATCCAGCCGTGCTTGAGCCGGCTCTGCTGGCCTTCATGGCCAAAGTGGCCGCGATTGTTCTTGCCCTGACCGCACTGGCGACCATTGGCATGGAGCAGCCAAGGTCCCAAGCGCTTCAAGCGTCTGAGACCCCCCGGGACGATGCGATCACCCTGGCCCAGGCCTGGACGTTGATCACCAGCAGCAGGCAAGTGCTGGTCTTTTTCAGTTTCTTGATCTGCTTCACCCTGGGGCTGTTTCTGCAAGACCCAATCCTCGAGAGCTATGGAGCCCAGGTGTTCGGCATGCCGATTGCTGCCACCGCCTCGCTCAATGCGTTCTGGGGCGTGGGCACGTTGTTGGGTCTGCTGATCGCCGGCCTCTGGCTGGTGCCGCGTCTGGGCAAGTTGGCCGCGGCACGACTTGGCTGTCAGTTGATTGTGTTCACGCTTGTGTTGCTGCTGCTCTGCGGCTTCACCGCCAAGGTGCAGCTGCTCAACTGTGTGCTGTTGCTGTTTGGCCTGGCCGCTGGCATCGGCACCAACAGCGCCTTGGTGCTGATGCTTGATCTAACCCTGCCCCAGGCGGCCGGCACCTTCGTGGGTGTGTGGGGACTGGCTCAGGCTCTCTCGCGTGCCCTGGGCAAAGTCTTTGGGGGCGGGTTGCTTGATCTCGGAGGCGTTTTGCAGCGGCTCTTGCCCCTTGGCGAGGGTCCTTTGCCGCCATTCGCTCTGGTGCTTCTGGTTGAAATCGGCATTGCAGCGCTGGCGCTCGTGCTGCTCGCCAGGCTCAATGTGCACCAGTTCAAGGACGACACGCGCCAGAGTCTCAGCCGAGTGATGGCCCTGGAGCTTGGATGAGCGCACCCTTGCTGTCGCCCCCGCTGCCTGCCGACCTGGCGGCGTTGCTTGATCAGGTGGCTGAGCGTCAGCGAGGCGACTTCGGCCACATGGTCTCCGATGTCAAGGCCGATGGGACCTTGATCACCGCCTGTGATCGCTGGAGTGATCAGACTCTCGTCGAGGGTCTCGCCCGCCTGTATCCCGGTGAAGGGGTGCTCAGCGAAGAGGGCCAGCAAACGGTCCCTGGCACTCCTGCCTACTGGGTGGTGGATCCCCTCGATGGCACCACCAACTTTGCTGCCGGCATTCCCTATTGGGCCATGTCCTTGGCCCGTTTTGAGGCGGGCAGGCCAGTGCTCGCTGTGCTCGATGTTCCGCCGTTGCGGCAGCGCATCGTTGCCGCAGCTGGCCAAGGAGCCTGGCGCAACGGCAAGCGCCTGGAGCCCCCCTCTCGCCACAGCCATCCGGCGGGTTGCGCCTCGTTGTGCAGTCGCTCGATCGGGGTGCTGCAGAAGCTTCCCCAGCAGCGTTTCCCCGGCAAGATCCGCATGCTTGGCGTCGCCAGCCTCAATCTGGTGAGTGTGGCCATGGGGCAGACCGTGGCAGCTCTTGAGGCCACCCCCAAGATCTGGGACCTGGCGGCGGCCTGGCTTGTGCTCAGCGAGCTGGACTGCAGCCTGTATTGGCTGGCGTCCAGCCCTGAAGCGATTGCACCGGGAACCGATCTGGCAGCTGCTGACTTCCCTGTCCTGGCAGCTGATCAGCCCAGCACACTCGAGCGCTTCATGCCCTGGGGCCGGGCATTGGTTGAGGGGTAGCCCCAGCTGTGATAGGGTTATTGGTCTGCCAAGCGAAAGCGAAGCAGGCTTGCGATGCCGGGGGGCAAGCCCGACGGTGTTGTAAGTTTTGGAGGTCGCCGCGAGGCGACG